>CANFGZ010000001.1 GCA_947446585.1 Chitinophagaceae bacterium
CTGCAGGGGTACTCTTTACATCGGCAAACAATTTTTGTAATGATTCCTCTGTCATGGCATAATGTTTTTAGGTTCATTTTTTTCTTGCAGTAATGCAAGGAGCTTTTGTCTTCCTCTCGACAATTGTTGCCTTATAGCTACTTCAGATTTTTTCTGAAAAACTGAGATCTCTTTTACAGAGAATCCTACGATTTCAAAATAAATCAGAGCATCACGCTGGTCTGCAGGAAGTAAAGAGAGCGCTTTATAGAGATGATCAATTTCTGATTTACGCTCTGCTTCTGAATTGATGAAATAATTCGAATCAAGAATTTCATCTTGATATACTGGCGAAATTTTTCTCCGTTGATTGGCTAACAAACGGGTGGCAATTCCAAACAAAAAGTATAATAATTTGTCGTGTTCTTTTACCTGTTCGAATTTTGAATACGCAATGAGTAAAGTTTCCTGCATCAAATCCCGGAACGGCATATAGCCATACGCTCTTGCTTTACAAAACCGTTCAAATGAGTCATGAACAGGTTCGTATAACGACATAAACAATTCCTTTTTTTCCTTCATGCAACGAGTATGATTAGCCAATCAGAATGTATGTGTAAATAAAGGAGAAATTGTGACATGATTTTAATAAAAATTAAAATTATCAAAACATTCAATTATGATTGAGAGCAAAATGACGTTATAGAATATTTCAATTAGAGAGCTATTTTATTCTTTCTTGGCTATTAGTCAATTATAACTTTCCGAAATTCACCAAGCTCTCCACATCCTCCCAAAAGTTCGAACTCAAACCCATTAGGAATACTTGAATGTAAATGTGTTTTTCTATTGGTTGCTATTATAAATTACCTGTTACATCATTCATTTTGAATTGAATGAGATTTTCAACTCAAATTCAAAACGCTTCGAACTCAAATCAGTAATCTCAACATGTGATTTTTTAAGTGGATAGTTATAACATTTTGAAGCTGTGATAGTCTATTAAAGAAAATGATTAAGGAAACGTTTAATTCTTTCATTTCCTTTTTAATATTTATTTCTATATTTTTTTTATATTTAAGCTAGTTATAAAATATAATTCTCTTAACTGTATATTTCAATATTGATGTTATAGTAAATTTTAAAACTGAATTATTAGAAAAGTCATTCATAAAATAAATTGAAAATGAAAGAAAAATTAAAAATTTACTTAGGTGTTATGTTTACAATTGCGGCTATTTACAATGCTGCTTATAGTTTAATTTCTCCGATATCTATTTTATTAAATATCA
Organism: Chitinophagaceae bacterium; assembly: GCA_947446585.1. Classification (GTDB taxonomy): domain Bacteria; phylum Bacteroidota; class Bacteroidia; order Chitinophagales; family Chitinophagaceae; genus Ferruginibacter. Next base: position 1,272 of record CANFGZ010000001.1, read on the forward strand.
ATCCCGAAAATTGGCTTTTTAAGGGGATAGATAACAATTGGGGAGAACGTGGATTTATTATGCTGGTTATAATAATTTTATTATCAACCATAATCTGTTTTGTTATTTTCCGTAATAATTTTTTAAATACCGAAATTCTCTTACAACGTTTACGAAGTTTCTTAAGATACTTTTTGTTTTTTGTTTTTTTTGATTATGCTTTCGCTAAAACAATGGGAAACCAATTCAGTTTACCCGAATTTTTTGCAGACATGCCCCTTTCTGATTTAAATGGGTTTTTATTAACGTGGTTATTCTTTAGTTATAGTTATGTATATGGTTTATTTATCGCTTTTTCACAGTTTTTAGGGGCAACATTTTTGATAATAAATCGTACTAAATATATTGGTGCCTTATTGTTGATTCCGGTAATTAGTAATATTATTTTTATTGATTATTGTTATGAAATAGGAAACGACGTAAAAGTAATTTCGGTTTTTTATTTAGTTGTGTTATTATATATTATTGAACCTATTATTGGATCTCTATTTAAATTGCTTTTATTCAAATCAGAATTAATATCAAAAGATAAAGCGCCCATTTCTTTAAATAAAAAACAGGTTGTTATAAAATTATTTACCACTTTGGCTATCGCTTTTATTTGTTTTTACAGTAATTATATTCAAAAAGTAAAATTTCAATTTACTCAGCCAGTAATGGGTGTATGGAAAACAGGAAACGTTTATTTAAACAATAATTTATTTACCTGGGATTGTTCAAATGATTCAATTCCGAAAAAAATATATTTTGAAAAAGGAGGAAGTTGTTTTATAAAATATAGCTCTACAGATCATTATGGAAACTATCAAACCAAAGCAGATAGTATTTATATTTTTGATGGCAATGATAGTGCCCTTAATTTTTCTGGTAAATATAAAATGAATGATTCTCTTTTGGTTCTTAAAGGTATTATAAAAAATAATTTACCTGTCGTTTATAATTTATCCTTAATCAGGAAAATAAAATAAACCATAAAATAGTTAATGCTGCCTTTTAAAATATCATTATCTAAATAAATCAATTGGGAGATTTACATTTATAAAATTAGAAGCAGATAATTTATAAATTTATCAAAGACGATTTAAAATTATTTTATTTCCCCAATTATTTCAACCCTTCGTAATGTTTAATAATTTCGATGGCAAAAAACCACGCAGATATTAAGGTGCCAAAAGCAACTATTGCTGTAAATATCATAAGTCCTAAAGTATACCTTTTCATTTCTTTTTGCATTATTTCCAAACGATTTGCATCTTTAATTTTAAGCTCTGCTTTTTCTACATATCCGCCATTGTTAAAAAAAACAAGGCCTTCCAAAGAAATGGTCAGCGGGTCAATGCTCTTCACATATTTGTCAATATATAAAGTAGAAAAAAGAACATTGATTTCCCATTCTTTTAATCCAAACTTATCCATTACCTTTTGAGATATATTCTCATTTGTTGATATTAACTTATCCTCGGAATAAAATTTAACTCCTTTGTAAATATTTTCATACTCCAAAATTAACTGCTCTAAAATATAATCCAGTTCTTTGTTATAGTTTTTGTTCATTTTTATTTTCGTTGTCTGTTAATCAATCAATTCATAAACAACTTTTTCTGTATCAGAAAGATCTCCTGTTAATCTTACTTCGGGTAAAGGGGATTTTTTTATTAAAGTTGGGATAGCTATGATTTGTTCTTTTATAGTTTTTTCGGGTTGCTCATAAATATCAATGATATCCAATTCGTAGTTATTTTGTAAATATTTATCAAATATAGTACGACAGTTTTTTATAGATTTTAAAGCATAAATAGATTTTTTATTAATAAACAACTCAAATAAATATTTTTTATTATTGTAAATATTTTTCATTGGGATAATTTTAAATTTACAATCAAAATCAGCACTACTTTTAATCTGACTTGCCATTTTCATTCAAGTCGTCGGATTTATATTGGTAAGCATTCTGCTGTTTTGATTCCGAAATATTTATTGAATGTAATTGAACACCATTTTCTTTTACTACCAGAGGTAATAATGTAATTCCATTTGAAGATATTTTTATTTCTTTTTTTAGTTTTGAATGGCTCATGCCTCTTGACTTTTTAACTTCTAATGTATTTATTCTCTTGTTAAAAAAATCAACATCCTGAAGCATAATCCAGGTATCTACTGTAGAAGAAATTCCTTCATCATTCTGATTTAATGAAATAGAGTTAAGTGTAATAGCGGCAGTAAACATCACTGTTAATTTTTTTGTTTTTAAATACCAGATGAATTGAGTAAGCATAATTCTTATATCACTGTTGGGACCTTCTGTAATTAGATTGGATACCGGATCTAAAATAATTATAGCGGGTTTTGTTTTTTCTATTTCTTCTTTGATAGCCATAAAATGCAATTCGAGATTTAATAAAGTCGGAATAGCATGATAAAATTTAAGTTTGTTCGAATTAATTAATGGCATTAAATCAATGCCAATTAATTCCATATTTCTAATTATCTGATTAGGCGATTCTTCGAAAGCGCAAAAAAGACAAGATAAATTGTTTTTACAAACACTGTTTACAAAGATCATAGACATGCTAGATTTTCCTGTTCCCGCTGTTCCTGAAATAAGAATACTGCTGCCTAAATAAAATCCTTTGTTTTCGAGCATTTCATCCAATGATTTTAACCCCGAAGAAATTTTTTCGTTTACTATTTTAAAATCTATTGACTGATTAATTACCGGAAATACGGTCATGCCCTTTTCATCTATTGTAAAAGGATATTCATTGTTGGAATGAAAAGCACCTCTGTATTTTACTATTCTTATTCGTCTTGTTCCAATTTGATTATTTAAACGATTGTTTAACTCAATAACACAATCTGCTACATTTTCTTCAAGTCCTAAACGAGTGAGAAATGTATCCCCTGTTTCTGCGGTGATAATTGCGGTAACTTTTTTTTCTTTTAGCCATAAAAACAAACGCTTGAATTCCGACCGCAAAATTCTTGTATCAAAATTCGAAAACAAAGTATCAAAGGAATCCAGTACAATTCTCTTTGCATTAACCTTTTGAATAGCCTGATCAAGGATTACAAACAGTCCATCAATATTATACTTGCCAACTTCGTGAATCTCGTTATTGTTTATATTAAGATGATCAAGAAATATTTTTTTTTCTGAAATTAGTTTCTCCAAATCATGTCCAATCGTTAATGCATTTACAATTAAATCCTCAATCCTTTCTTCAAATGTCATAAACAAACCAGGTTCATTAAATATCATTGCGCCATTGATTATATATTCCATTGACATAAATGTCTTACCTGTGCCACTCCCACCTACTAAAATAGTGGGCCGGTTTTTGGGTATTCCTCCATAAGTTATTTCATCAAACCCCTTAATACCTGTTGGGGTTTTTTCCAACTTTTTTTTTGAAATATTAATTTCCGGCACAACTTGTTCTAATGTGATTTTAGTTTCAGTTTTCATATGATAGTTTTAATTTCAGGGTTGAGGTTAGAGATTTAATACGAGATTAAAATAAATACTTATCGAAGTAATAATTACTTCTGTAAACTAATTATTGATATGAGTCTTGTCATTTAACTTGAACAGATATTTTTATAAATTCATTTTTACTCAAAATAATTCCGACAAAAAAACCAGAAAATGTATTCCGGTTTTTTTGTTGAAACTGTTTCATTATTAATCTGCTAAATGATAATAATTTTTAACCGCACTGTAATTTGAATAATCTAAAAAAGGAACTTTTGCCGAACTTTTTATTAATACGGATCTAAAGTTTAACGTAACTCCGGTACCTATTCGAGTTGGAATTTCAATATCTAAATGACCTGTTGATGGGTAAAAATACGGGATTACAAATGTTGAATTTTCGTAAGAACCATAGGGTAATTGTAGCATTGAACTGTCACTAAACCTCCAATAGGTAAGTGCAACATCTGTGGCATCTGAACCTGTGAGAGTTGTTGTTTTTAATGAATCGCCAACACTGTAACTTAAAGAAAAATCAAATGTTTTTGCATCAGGGCCAGCTGCGCCAGTTGCACCCACAGGTCCTGTTGGTCCTTCTTTTGTACAACTTGTAAATAAAAATCCGAAAACAATAACCAGTGTTCCTAAAATTTTAAATGTTTTAATTTGTTTCATAAAATAATTTTTTAATTAAATAATGAAGCAAATTTATTTTTAAATAAATTTCAATTGATGAATACGGGTCTGCTACCTGTTAGTTGTATTCATGATTAATATTATTTTTTAAACTTAAATAAAATATACTTTGGAAGAGAAATCAGAAAATGAAAAAACAAAAATCATCCGTAGGTTATTATTAACTATGAGTCCGGGGATATTCTTATTTCACTTTAAAGGCAATAAAATAGTAATTGTTAATTACACCAATAGGTTCGAGCTCGAGGTAATAAGAACTAATAAAATGAGAGTAAGCCATGAATTCGTGTGTTGGAACGCTGAATTCGTCAAATAAAATAATGTCTCCTTTTTTCAAATAAGGAGCGATTGAAGTAAGGGTATATAGTGTTGCGGTGTAAAGGTCGGCATCCATCATAATTACCTTTCTTCTGGAATTATCAAAATCTTTTAAAAATGCCGGTAAGGTTTGCTGAAATAATCCCTGATAAAATTTTCCTCTTTCATCAATTATTTTCGGAATAGCTCCTGAATTGAAATAGCCTTTTTTATAGGGGCCAAAATCTTCTGGTAAACCGGTAAACGTATCAAAACCAAAAAACCTTGAAGATGAATTTGTGTTCTTTTTCATCCACCATTCAAAGGATACACCTGAAGCTACTCCAAACTCTAGATAATTAATTTCGTTATCCAGTTTTTCGGATTGAATGATGTTGTTATAAAGAATGAATCTTTTTTCATAATCCCATTTTGAAAAAAAATCATTTCCTGGGATACGTTTATTTTTATTCGCCCATCTCGACATTTTACTCAGGTAAGCTAGTTGCAGGAAAAATCCTTCCAACGGACCAAAAATAAAATGAAGTTTTAATTTTATGAAAATAGATTTAGTAAGTCTTATGATTGTGAATTTCATAAATGAACCTTGTAGTAATTGTAAATATCAATGCCTGTTGTAAATGAACGATTAACTAACCAGTGTTCCTACTTTTTCTCCGATTACAACACTCATCAGATTTCCTGGTCGGTTCATATTAAAAACAATAATAGGCAGATTGTTTTCCATACACAAAGTAAACGCGGTCATATCCATTACGTTTAGCTTTTGGGAAATACAATCGGCAAAAGATATTTTATCAAATTTTGTTGCGGTTGGATCTTTTTCCGGATCCGCGGTGTAAATACCATCAACTCGGGTTCCTTTTAAAATAATATCTGCTTTTATTTCTATCGCTCTCAATGAACCTGCTGTATCTGTAGTGAAATATGGATTTCCGGTTCCAGCACCAAAGATTACAACTCGACCTTTTTCCAAGTGACGAATAGCGCGTCTGCGTATATACGGTTCCGCTACTTGTTCCATTTTTATGGCACTTTGTAAACGGGTATAAACGCCTGCTTTTTCCAATCCACTTTGTACGGCCATACCATTGATTACGGTTGCTAGCATACCCATATAATCGCCCTGAGCTCTTTCAATACCAGTTTCGGCTTCATTCATTCCTCTGTAAATATTACCACCACCAATTACTAAAGCCACCTGAACACCCATTTCAGTAATCAGTTTGATGTCTTTTGCATATTGTGCAATAACAGATGAATCAAGTCCAAAACTTTTATCTCCCATCAATGATTCTCCTGAAATTTTAAGTAAAATTCTTTTGTACTTAGGCAACATGGTTTATTGATTTATTATTGTTTGACTTTTCGTTTAGCAATTTGCATAAAAAAACCCGGTTAAAACCGGGTTTAAAAAAATAATTTATCCTAAAGCTACTCTCTTAAATTCGGTAACCTTCATATTGGCATCAATACTGGTTAAATATTGAGCAACAGATTGGTTTCCGTCTTTTACAAAAGCCTGAGCCATTAAAGTATTGTCTTTGAAAAATTTATTCAATTTACCCATTGCGATTTTTTCGGCCATTTCGGCTGGTTTACCTTCTGCTTTAACCATTTCAATCGCGATGTCTTTTTCTCTTGCGATTACATCAGCAGGAATTGAAGATTCGTCAACAGCCAATGGATTCATTGCAGCAATTTGCATGGCTACATCTTTTCCGGCTTCGGCTGATTCTACCGTCATTCCTACCAAAACACCCATGCGATTTGCACCATGAATGTAACTAGCTACGAATGGAGCTTCGACTCTTTCGAATTTAGAGATTTCAATTTTTTCGCCAATTGCTGCTAATTTATCATTGATTAAATCAACAACTTTAACTCCGTTGATTTCTGAATTATATAGTTCTTCTGCAGATTTTACATTGTTTGCAATCGCAACGTCGGCAATGCTTTGAGCGAAAGCAACGAAGTCAGAATTTTTACTCACAAAATCCGTTTCGCAACTTATGCAAATTACAATTCCAGCTTTTTTATCTGGTGTTGTATATGCTAAAATAACTCCTTCTTTTGCTTCGCGGTCGCTGCGTTTTGCTGCAACTTTCTGACCTTGTTTACGCAACCAGTCAATGGCTGCTTCAAAATCACCGTTACTTTCTGTTAATGCTTTTCGACAATCCATCATTCCTGCTCCTGTAGCCTGACGTAATTTATTTATATCTGCTGCTGTAATAGTACTCATAGTTATCTCCTTTTATGTCCGTTTCCGGATTTTAATAGATTTATTATAATTAATACTTTTAAATTGAATTATTTACCTGCTGGTCTTCTTGCACCTGCACCACCACTAATTGTTCTGCGTTTTGCAGGAGCTCCGCCACCACTTGTTTTACCACGCTTTCCTTTATCATCACCACCATCAACTTTTTGTTCAAATCGGGCAGCTTTAGCTTCAGCACTTTCTTCAACATCTGATGAGCTATCGTCTTCTTCTCTGTCTGCCTGACGTTCCTGCAAACCTTCAGCAATAGCTGCAGTAATATAATTTACTACAATAGAAATTGATTTAGTTGCGTCATCATTAGCAGGAATAGCAAAATCGATTTTATTAGGATCACAATTCGTGTCTACCATACCGAAAGTACCAATGTTCAAACGCTTAGCTTCTGCAAGTGCAATGTGTTCGTGACCGATATCCACTAAAAATAAAGCAGCAGGAACACGACTGATCTGAGCAATACCGCCCAAAACTTTTTCCATTTTATCTTTATCTCTGGTTAAAGTCAGTCTTTCTTTTTTGGTAAGGTTTTCTGCACTACCATCGCCCAATAATTTTTCGATGCTCTGCATTTTCTTAACACTTTTACGAACAGTATTAAAGTTGGTAAGCATTCCTCCCAGCCAACGTTCTGTAACGAAAGGCATATTTACGCGCTTTGCACATTCCTGAACAATTTCTTTAGCTTGTTTTTTTGTAGCAACAAACATGATTTTCTTACCACTGCGGGCAATAGCTTTCATAGCTGCAGCCGCTTCCTGCATTCCTTCTACAGTTTTATTAAGGTCGATGATATGAATACCTTTTTTTTCTGCGAAGATGTAAGGAAGCATTTTGGGATTCCACTTTTTCTTTAAGTGACCAAAGTGAACGCCTGCTTCCAAAAGTTGCTGTTGTAATGATGTATTTTCCATTTATAATTTTTTTAAAGTTGTTTGGAGTTTGGCGTTTGGAGTTTGATGTAAAACAACACCAAACACCAAACACGAAACGAAATAATATTAACGCTTGCTGAACTGGAAGCTTCTTCTTGCTTTTTTGCGACCTGGTTTTTTACGCTCAACAGAACGAGGATCACGTTTTAATAAACCGGCTGCTTTTAAAACAGGGCGAAGTTCTGGATTAATATCGATGAGAACTCTTGAAATAGCCAACTTTGTAGCCTCTGCTTGTCCTTTAACACCACCACCTGTAGCATTTACAAGAATATCGTATTTACCGGTAAGTTCACTGATTTTAAGAGGCGCTTCTACTTGGTTTTGTAAATACACCAGCGGGAAATAAGTTTTATAGTCTTTGCCGTTAACTGTGATTTTTCCGTCACCTTTTGAAAGGAAAACACGGGTTACAGCTTCTTTTCTGCGGCCGACTGCGTTTTTTTGCTTTTCCATTTATTTATATTGAGTATCAGTAACCCGATACCAGGTTGAATTATTTAATAATTGTGAATTTAAGTTCTGCAGGCTTTTGTGCACCATGTGGATGAGCCGTTCCGGCATATACAAATAATTTTTTGTACATCTTACGTCCCAAACGATTTTTAGGCAACATTCCTTTTATAGCTCTTTCGATAACTACTTCCGGACGACGCTTTAACAGATCCTGAGCAGCTTCACCTTTCTGACCACCGGGGTAGCCACTATAGGTTAAATACTCTTTATCTTCCATTTTGTTGCCGGTAAATTTTACCTTTTCGCAATTGATTACTACAACAAAATCGCCACAATCAACGTGAGGCGTGTAATAGGCTTTGTTCTTACCACGGAGAACAGACGCAATTTTTGCGCACATACGACCAACGGTTTGATTAGTACCGTCTACAACGTACCAGTTGCGCTTTACGGTAGCCTCGTTCGCATGTTTAGTGGTGAAATGTAATTTGCTCATTTTTTTCTTTTTTTAGATGATGCCGAAGCTATCCCTCCGGCAATTTTTAAATTTGGAGTGCGAAGGTAGGGGGATTGTTTTGTTTTCAGCAACTTTTCAACAAGTATTTTTTAGAGGTCGTTTATAAAGAATTGATTTTCAGTAAATATTTTGTTCAAATAAAATAATGAGTTCAATTCAATCAAAGATTTTTTTACATCAATAAAAAAGGCTGACTCTTTTCGGAATCAGCCAATTAGCTTTAGAACCATTTATAAGATGATAAAATTATAGACATTTTCCTTCTGAATAATGTCCATTAATGTCCATTAAAAACCATTATACCACAATTTCATATTTATTTAAGTATCTATATTTGTTTAATGGCAAGAAAACCGAACCCCATTTCAAAAGAAGAAATCAGCAGCATCTCTGCTTCTATTAAATCTGACGGAGAGATCACTATTCACAATGCAATTGATTGTAATAAATTGTCATTTCATATTTTTAATACCACAGGAGAATATATTTCTGCCACCACTTTAAAACGCTTTTTTGGATTCACCAAAAGTAAATTCTCGCCATCATACGATACCATTAAAATATTAAAACAATATGCAAATCAATTTAATAAAAAATCAAAAAATTTAAGTCTCGCCAACTTTATCATTAATTTTTTCGAACCTCTTCATTTTGAAAAAATAAATAAAGACGATAAAACATTTCATGCCGCTTGCAGAACCATCGCATGGCAACTTAAAAACGATGTGTTACTTTTAGAAAAAGTATTAGAACCGCTGGCAAAAAGTGAAAATGGAAGAAGATTTTATTTTGATTTGTTTCCTGATTATGAGTTACTAAATTCCATTCAATACAAAGGATATGAAAAATATTTGCAGTGTGAAAAAAATTACGAATCAAAAATATTTGCTAATTGCGTTTTATTTCTTGGCGAAGTTTTCAACAACAATGTCAAAGGAATGAAAAATAAATGGGAGACCGTGTCTGCCCTTTTTGATAAAAACAAAAAACTTCACCCATTTGTTTTAGGCAGATATTATCAGATCCAACTCATTGCCTGCAATCAATTTAATAAGCCAGATGTAAAAAAAATTACAGAAAATATCTTCAAGATAGAACCTAAAATGCCGAGAAATGAAATCGGACTTTTCAAAGAATTCCCAGGCTTCCATTATTTTGCTTGTGATGGTTTATGGCAAATCAAAGCTTACGAAGAATTGCTGAAACTAAGTTCTATAGCCTTAATTGATTTTAAAAAACACAATGAATTTATTTGGAAAGGCTACTATGGTCAACTGTATTTGTACCAAGGTTTAGCACTTGTAAATTTGAATAGAAAAACTGAAGCCAAAAAATTATTGAAATATATTAAGCCAGAGCGTTTTTACTTTCCCACAAAAAAATATTTTGATTCCCTTTATGAAATTTTCATCTCCTATTTGAATTAGTTTTTACTATTCTTAAATTATGCAGTTGATTTTTTTATTATTTTCGCGAAATAAAAATTTTTAAAAAATGAAAAAAATATTGTTTGCTCTTCTTTTCTCAATTCCATTTTTTAGTTTCACTCAGGACGTTGATTTTGATAAAAAAACGGATGAGGTAATTGTTGATGGGGCAAAAGTTTTTAAAATTGAAAGAACCGGTTGCGGATTTGGTGCAAGTGATTGCCATTATGATATATTTGATTTAGAAGGAAATAAATTATTTAAAGTTAATTACAGAGACTTTAATTCTCCTGTTGAAGTTAGTAAAGCAAATCCACAAGGAACTGTAAGATATTTTGAGTTTGTTTTTTTCTCCTCAAAACAAAAAGCAGAAACAGATTTTACTGGTATTAAGGAAATTCATCTGGCGAAATTTATTGTAAAAAACAAATTGGTGAAAGATGGAAAATTGAATCAAAGCGCTGTGGATGAATTTGTGTTTTCTGCAGGGACACCTTTTGCGGATAGAGTGAAGTATTGATTTTGTGTAACCACGAATTTTTTACCGTGGAGATTTAGAGCATAAAGAGGTTACGCTGAGGTTGTCGATACTGCTCATTGCTCCCCTCTCACTTAGGAGAGGAGTTGAGGGTGAGATTTATTAATTCAGGATAAACTGCCACTTTCAATTACGAAATACACTTTTACATTTTACATTTAATATTCAACATTTTACATTTCACCCCCCTAACCCTGCTTTCTCACATATTTCGTCAGTATAACAATCAACTGACCTTCTACTTTTCCTTCAATCTGTTCGGTATTATCATCAACAAGTTTGATATTTTTTACTACAGTTCCCATTTTTGCATTGAGTGTTGATCCTTTTACGTCCAGTGATTTAGTTAGCACAACTGAATCTCCATTTTGCAACTGGTGACCATTGGCATCCCGGTGTAAATCAACCGCCGAACTGTTTTCATGATCTCCAGTAGCTTTTGCCCAGGCTAATCTGTCATCATCGAGATATATCATATCGAGATTTTCTGCTGCCCAGCTTTCCTCTTTCAATCTGTTCAGCATTCTCCAAGTAACAACTTGCACACCCGGCACTTCGCTCCACATGGCTGTTGATAAACAAGTCCAATGCTTACTATCCAACTCTTCTTTTTTATCAATCTGAGCCAGACATTTTTTGCAAATCATGAAACAACTTTCCTCATCATTGTATTTGGCATGAGGGACTTCATATAATTGAATGTCTGTTTGGGATAAACATAATTCACATTTGTGTTCGCTGCGGGCGAGGAGTTGATCTTGTAATTTCATTTATTTGAATTTGAAAATTTTAGTCAGACAATTTTAAATTACTAGGATTGTCAATTGTGAATAGAAAACCGATATTATTGGGATTGAATGTAAAAACTTTTTAAATAATTAATGGTGCAAAGGTAAAATAAATATGCTTTAAAACAGATAGAGATTGTGCTTGAAGAAGTTTTATTGAGGGGTAAATAATCTTCAGTTGAAATATTTGGCTATTTAGTAGCCACAGAAGTAATATTGGGATATTGTAATATTACTTTTATCAAAAAAACCATTTTAAAAACACCTTTTACCACTTTGCCTCTCCATACACCTTCTCTCCATTCACAAAAGTAGAAATGACTTTTGCTTTTAAAATCGCTGTGGGTTCACAATGCATCAAATCAGTATCCAGTATAATAAAATCAGCTGCCTTACCGGCCTCTAAACTTCCTTTTTCATTTTCTTCAAATGCTGCTTTAGCTGCCCAAATGGTCATGCCCCGAAGCGCCTGCTCTCTTGTTAATGCATTTTCAATTTGAAACCCGTCTTTCGGATATCCGTTACCGTCTTTTCTGATTACGGCTGCATAAAATGTTTTGAAAGGACTGATGTATTCCACCGGGAAATCTGTTCCTAATGGCATCCATCCGTTTTGTTGTAACAATTTTTGATATGCATAGGCATCTTTGATCCTGTCTTTACCAAGTCTGTCTCCGGCCCAGTACATATCACTGGTAGCATGCGTGGGTTGAACAGAGGGGATGATCTTATATGTTTTGAAAAAATAAAAATCATTCGGATCCACCACCTGGGCATGTTCAATTCTCCAGCGCCTGTCCATTTTATCATTTAATAAACTTGCATAAACATTCAAAATGATACGATTCCCGCTGTCCCCTATGGCGTGTGTACACATCTGAAAATCTGAGTTGATCAATTTCTTCGCCACCTCTTTGAAATGATTGATATCATTCAATAAAAACCCATTCCATCCTTTTTTATCTGTGTAATCATGCAACAGACACGCTCCTCTTGAACCCAAGGCTCCATCAGCATATAATTTAAATCCTCCCACATGCAATCTTTCGGTTTTGTAGGGCCCTTTCTTAATCCATCTGTCATAATAATCAGCACTGTCTGATAACAATGCAAAGATTTTCATTTTCAAAAGCCCACTTTTCTGAACTTCATCAACAAGCTGAACGGTGTGTTCACTGATACCACAGTCATGCACACCCGTTAATCCTTGTGAAAAACATTCCTGCTGCAGTTGAACGAAATATTTTTTCGCCAGACTATCTGAAATAAGTGGAATCTTTTTTTCAATCAAGTCCATGGCGTTATCAATAAAAATACCAGTAAGTTTCCCATTTTTCAACTCAATGCTGCCACCATTTATAGATGTTGCTGCATTTATGCCTGCCATATCAATTGCTTTCTGGTTGGCTAATGCCGCATGCCCATCAATTCTTTTTAAAAATACAGGCCTGTCGGGAAATAAACTATCCAGTAAGTTTTTGTTTGGAAATTCTTTTACAGCCCAATCGTTTTGATCCCATCCATGACCATAAATCCACTCCATGGGAGCTGATTTACTATAGGTTTTTATTTTTTCAATGATTTCTTCAAATGATGAGGTGCCCATTAAATCACATTTCCAACTGTCGGTGGCAAATCCGGTAAAGTGACAATGCGCATCAATAAAACCGGGGAAAATGAAATTATTCTTAGCATCTATGGTACTATCTGCCTCATAAAGCGCATTGATGTATTCATTGGCTCCTGTTGCAACAATCTTTCCATCTTTAATAGCCATTGCATATGAAACATGGAAACCACTATCGACAGTATATATAATACCGTGGTGGATAATCATTGATACTTTGGTTTTATGATCACATGACGTGAAAAAAGTAATACAAGAAAAAAGTAAAAAGTAAAAAAGCAAGCCCCGATTCTTCGGGGTAAAATTATTTTTCTCGACGTCAAACATATTTTAATTTTTTTCAAAATTAGTACAATTAGGGAGATGGTATTTTTTAACTTTGGGAGAATTATAAATCATGTACAACAAAGAGCAAGTCATATCATTACAGAACTCAACAAAAGAATGGTTGGGCGAAAAAAAACCGATCGAGATTGATTCTAAAAATATTGAAGTATTAAGAGATCTCCTTCGTTTTCATGAGCACCGGTACTATGTTGAAAACGACCCGTTAATCAGCGACTATGAATACGACATGCTGTATAAAAAGCTGGAGGAATTTGAAAAAGATAACCCTTCCTTGATAACCAAAGACTCGCCTACACAACGGATTGGTGTTGGTTTGATTAAAGATTTTCCGAAAACACAGCACTTGGTTCCGATGCTGTCTCTGGAGAATTCATACGATGATGAGGATTTGCTTGACTGGGACCGTAAAGCAAAAGAGTTATCCGGACTTTCAGAAATCGAATACTCTGTTGAGCCAAAATTTGATGGAGCCAGCATTTCTTTAATTTATGAAAATGATTTACTGATAAAAGGTATTACCCGTGGCGATGGTGAAACAGGAGACGATATTACTCCAAACATCAGACAAATTAAATCTATTCCCTTGTCTGCTGAGTTTAGTAAACATAATATTCAACAGATTGAGATTCGCGGAGAAATTTTAATGAATAAAAATAATTTCAAAAAATACAATGACAGTTTAATTGAAGAAGGGCTTCCTCCTTTAGCCAATCCCAGAAATGCAGCAGCAGGATCATTAAGAATTAAAGATACGGCCATCGTTAGCCGAAGAAATTTAGAAGGCTTTTTATACCATGTAAGTTATATTTCTTTATTAAATGAAAATAAAAAAGAAGAAATTCATACACATTCGGATATGCTGAAACTGCTTTGGGATTTGGGTTTCAGAAGTCCTAAAAAGGAAATGAAAGTATTGAAAGGAATCAATGATGTTATTGATGTTATTAAAGATTTCGAAAAAGAAAGAGATCATTTGCCATATGAAATAGATGGCATGGTAATTAAAGTAAATGATCTTGGTCTTCAAGAAAAATTAGGTATGACCTCTCATCATCCCCGTTGGGCAATTGCTTTTAAATTCAAAGCGAGGCAAGCAACAAGTAAATTATTATCTGTAGAATATCAGGTAGGAAGAACAGGAGCCGTTACTCCCGTTGCAAAAATTCAAGCAGTTCCAATAGGTGGAGTAACGGTTAGCAGCATTTCTATTCATAATGAAGATTACATTAAAGAAAAAGATTTAAAATTAGGAGATCATATTTTAATTGAAAGAAGTGGAGATGTAATTCCTCAGATTGTAAAGTCAATGCCTGAACTCAGAGTTGGAACAGAAGCTGAAATTGTGTTTCCAAAAAATTGTCCTATATGTAACCATAAGCTTTTTAAACTCGAAGATGAAGCCGTTTGGCGCTGCGTAAATTTAAACTGTAAAGCGCAGGTTGTAGAACGCATTATTCATTTTGTGAGCAAAGATGCTATGGATATTAAGAGCTTTGGAGAAGCCAACGTGAGAAAGTTTTTTGATCTGGGAATATTAAAAAGCATCCCCGAAATTTATGATTTTGATTTTAACCTTTTAAAAGACATAGAAGGTTTTGGTATTAAATCTATTGATAACCTCAGAAATGCAATAGAAGCCAGTAAAACGCAACCCCTTCATCGACTTATTTATGCTTTAGGCATCCGTTTTGTTGGAGAAACAACAGCAAAAACATTGGCTCAAAAAGTGAATAATATTTTGGATTTTCAGAAAATGAGTGAGGAAGAGCTAATGAAACTTGAAGATGTTGGCGTAAAGGTTGCCAAAAGTATTTATGAGTTTTTTAATAATGAGGATAATATTTTCATGATTAATAAATTAATGGAATTGGGGATCAAACCTCACAAACAGCAACACGAGAACATAGCAGGGACGCTGTCTGGACAAAGTTTTTTATTTACAGGAACCCTTTCCAAACTCAAGCGTTCGGAAGCAGAATTGATGGTAGAAAAAAACGGCGGGAAGCTATTGCCTGGGGTTAGCAGTAAATTAAATTATCTGGTAACTGGTGAAGATTCTGGTAGTAAATTAGAAAAAGCCAAAAAGATTCCATCAATAAAAATTCTTTCTGAAGAAGATTTTTTGAAAATGTTGCCTCTGTAGTTTAAATTTTTTGTTATATTTATGATAATCAAGAATATTACTATTGTTATACAAAAACCAACTCTAACACTAAAAACAAAGTACGATGATTAAGAAAATTCCAGGAGAAATTTGGAAACAAATGCAATTCTCGGGTTACAAAAACCTAAAAAAGAAGTATGCAGTATCAAATCATGGCCGTGCAGCAAGTTATTCTGATTCACTTGCCAAAGATGGCAAACTACTGAACGGATCTCTGACATCAGGCTATCGTACCCTAAATCTTCATGTTGAAAACGGAAACGGAACTATTTATTTTCACCGCGAGGTGGCAAAATTATTTTGCAAAAAGAAATCTCCAAAAGCAAAATATGTGATTCATGTGAATCATAAAAAAGTGGACAATACAGCAAAGAATTTGAAATGGGCAACTTTGGAAGAAGTTAGCAGTCATCAGCAAAACAGCCCGTTGAAAATTGCTTACAAAAAACGTCAGGCAAACCGCACCGTAGGTCTGAAACTCACTGCAGTTCAAGTTAAAACAATAAAAGACACTATTAATAATCCCAAAAGAAAAATCACTTATAAAAAATTAGCAGAAAAATATAAAGTAAGTGAAATGACTCTTTACCGCATCAAAAGCGGAGAAAACTGGGGGAAAGTAAAATAAAAAATTAAGTATAATTTTACAAGGAATCGAAAAACGATTCCTTTTTTTTTAAAATAAACTTACATGTTACCAATTGATACTTTAAAATTTCTGAAATCCCTACAGAATAATAATAATAAAAACTGGATGGATGAACACCGAACAGAATATGAAAACGCTAGAAATAATTTCAGTGAATTTGTAACAAAATTAATTAAGGGCGTTTCAAAATTTGATACAAGCATTTCTGCCCTTCTTGCTAAAGATTGTACTTTCAGAATTAATAGAGATATTCGGTTTGCTAAAGACAAAAGACCTTACAAAAATAACTTCGCTGCTTACCTCAACAAAGGTGGAAAAAAAGGTGAAGGTGCCGGTTACTATATACATATTGAACCTGGAAAAAGCTTTATTGCTGCTGGTATCTGGATGCCCGAACCTGCAACCATAGCCAAAATAAGACAGGAAATTGACTATAATTTCAAAGAATGGAATCAGATTTTAAATTCAGCAGGTTTTAAAAAGAGATTTACAAATGGATTAGATAATAATGACTCTTTAAGCAGGCCACCAAAAGGTTATACTGCCGATAATCCTGCTGTAGAATTTTTGAAAATGAAAAGCTTTATTGCAAGGCAAACTTTTACGGATAAAGAAGTTACTGATAAAAATTTTCTGGAAATTATTTCAAAATCTTTTGAGACAATTAAAATCATGATACATTTTATTAATCGTTCTTTAGATTAAAAAAATGTTTTGAAGTTTACCTATTTTATTTTGAAAAATATTAACCTTATTAAACGCCATCCTTTTTAAAAGATCTTGTATCTGTAAAAAAAATGGTCAATGATAGAAATCATCGACCTTGCTTACCTCTGAAACCACAAGAAAAATTTTAGCCCATTAAATCAGCTGTTTTTATTAATTTTTTAGTCTCTTTTTATTTGTGCCTTTTGTTTAAAAAAAATTTTCAGGAAAAATGTGGCCAATGATAGAAATCATCGGCCTTGCTTACCTCTGAAACCACAAGAAAAAAGATTAGAGCATTAGCTCAAATAGTATTATTGAATAATTTTTTGTATTAAAATAATTAAGTACAAGAATTAACTTGCATAACGTTGAAGTCTAAGAGGGGAAGCCTTTAATAAGATAATATTGGAATGGTTAGCTTTGGAAGTAGGACGTAAATGTAGAGAGTAAATTTGAAAGCTCATAGCTTTTTGGCAAATAAAATTTATAAAAAAGCTTTTTATTCATCCTTAAGTTGTCCTTTATTTATTTTCTATTGAGATAAAATTGTTTTTTAAAATAAATTTGATTTTACCTTAAGCCCATGTTTTTCAATAGTTTATATGACGAAATGAATTAGACGATTTTTTATGTTGAACATTCTGGACTTTAAAAAACTAATAAGTGTTAGTTTTGTAAAAAATAGCTGATGGCTAAGATTATAGCTTCAAAAAATGGCACAAAAAAGGATGTTATCATCAAAAAGGCAGCATTTCTATTTAGAAAAAAAGGCTTTGCCAGAACTTCTATGAGAGAACTGGCCGAAAATATTGGTGTTGAGGCATCCAGTTTATATAATCATATTGGTTCTAAAAGCGAATTGCTTCAAAATATCTGTTTTAAAGTAGCCAATGATTTTACGGTACAATTAAATGAAACCGAAAAATCATCTACAGATACTCAAACCAAACTGGAAAATCTCATTCGGTTTCATATTCACATGATGCTGGATTTATATGATGAAGTTTTTGTGGCCAATCATGAATGGAAACAATTAGAAGAGCCTTTTCTCAGTAATTTTTTAAATCAACGTAAGTTGTACGAAAGCAGAATGATTGAAATGGTAAGATCCGGAATCAGAAAAAAAGAATTAAAAAACATTCATCCCCATGTAGCGGTGTTTACCATTCTTTCTGCTGTAAGAGGATTAGAACTATGGCAAAGACATAAAAAAAACATAACCATCAAAGAACTTGAAACCAATATGATTAACCAACTTTTAAACGGCATCTCTAAATAATTAAATCATGTCAAATCATTTTCACACATTAAAAATCAGACAAATAAAAAAAGAAACTGCAGATTGTGTTTCAATTTGTTTTGACACTTCCAGTGAACCAGAAAATAGTTTTCTTTTTAAAGAAGGACAGAATGTTACCATCAAAAAAAATATTAAGGGTGAAGAAATCCGAAGATCCTATTCTATTTGTAATGCTCCTTATGAAATGGAATTGAGAATTGCTGTAAAAAAAGTAGACCAGGGTTTGTTTTCAACTTTTGCTAATGAAGATCTTAAGCGTAATGAAACTTTGGAAGTAATGCCACCAACGGGTAAATTCAATGCTCATTTGAATGAAGAAAAGCCTCAATACCTTGCCATTGCTGCCGGAAGTGGAATCACGCCAATTATTTCAATCATTAAGCACACATTGTATCATCAGCAGAATAGTAAGTTTACATTGATTTACGGAAATAAAAACAGGGCGTCTATAATTTTCTTTGAAGAACTGGAAAGTATAAAGAATAAATTTATGGACCGATTTACACTTATTAATATTTTAAGCAGAGAAAAAACAGAATCTACTGTAAATTATGGAAGAATTAATGAAGAAAAATTAGATGAACTGAGTAAAATAATTGATTATAAAAAATTTGGCGCTGCATATATATGCGGACCAGAATCTATGATTTTTTCATCAACTGAATTTTTACAGAAATCTGGATTGGATAAAAACAATATTCATTTTGAATTATTTGCAACACCGGGACAAAAACAATATTCAAACGTTGATCAAATTACCAAAGAAGAATCTTCGGGTCCTAAAAGTAATGTTACAATTAAGTTAGATGGTAGAACTTTTTCTTTTCCGCTTTCTTATAATGGGATTAGTATCCTTGATGCAGCATTAAAAGAAGGCGCAGATTTGCCTTATGCCTGTAAGGGTGGCGTTTGTTGTACCTGCAGAGCCAAACTTTTATCAGGAAATATTTCAATGGATGTGAATTACGCTTTAGAGAAAGAAGAGGTTGAACAAGGATTTATTTTGACCTGTCAGTCGCATCCGACAACAGAAAATGTGGTGATTGATTTTGATGTGAAATAACTTTCTACCGCAGAGAAGCAGAGGAAATAGAGTTTACGCTGAGGTTTTTTTAATAGATAATTTCTCAGTAATGTCTCCTGTAAGGGACGTTGCTCCTTATGAAAGCTACGAATGGTTAATTTTTTAGCCCGGAGAATTGAGAAAATGAGATTTCGCAGAGGATGTAATTGAGCAATTCAATTTGACAATATGATTTTTGTTCCATAGGAACAATTTGTCTTTAGCCCGAAATGATGAAATTTTTTTCGTTCCATTGGAACGTTTCGTGATGTAATTAGCCACGAATTTTTTACCGCAGAGATGAGTGAGAGGAGTTAACGCAGAGATTTTGTATTAATTAATGGTTTACACTCAGTGTAGGCTCGTTCCCTCTAAAATTCAGCGGTAAAAACAAAACTAACATTTGTTAGTTTTTATTAAAATAATTTTTACCTTTACTTCCTAAATTACTATTATGTCAATTCACGATTTAGAACTAGCATTCCAAGATAAAATCGATAACGAAATTAAAATTGAGCCCAAAGACTGGATGCCTGAGGCTTACCGCAAAACAAACTTGCGTCAGATTAGTCAGCATGCACACAGTGAAATCGTAGGCATGTTACCGGAAGGCAACTGGATTTCAAGAGCCCCTTCTTTAAAACGAAAAGCTATATTAATCGCGAAAGTTCAGGATGAAGCTGGGCATGGTTTATACTTATATGCCGCAGCCGAAACACTAGGCATGAGCAGAGATCAACTGGTTGAAGATCTAAATAGCGGTAAAGCAAAATACTCTTCCATTTTTAATTATCCCACTTTAACCTGGGCAGATATGGGTGCTGTTGGTTGGCTCGTTGATGGAGCGGCAATATTAAATCAGGTAATGCTTTGCAGAACTTCTTATGGCCCTTACGCAAGAGCCATGGTGCGTATATGCAAGGAAGAAAGCTTTCATCAGCGTCAGGGATTCGAATCATTGCTGGTATTAAGTAAAGGAACAAAAGAACAGCGTGAAATGTGTCAGGATGCAATAAACAGGTGGTGGTGGCCAAGTTTAATGATGTTTGGACCTAAAGACAGTGAAAGCACTAACAGTGATCAAAGCATGAAATGGAAAATCAAAAGAAAAACAAATGACGAGCTCCGTCAGAATTTTGTTGATATGATTGCTGAACAAATAAAATTGCTGGGTATGACACTTCCTGATCCCAATCTTAAATGGAATGAAAATAGAAAACATTATGACTTTGGTGAAATCAACTGGGAAGAATTTTGGAATGTAGTAAAAGGTAATGGTCCATGTAACAAACAACGGTTAGCCGCAAGAAATAAGGCGCATGATGAAGGTGCGTGGGTAAGGGCAGCAGCGATGGCATACGCTGAAAAAAGAAAAAATAAATTAAAAACAAAGGCAGCATAAATAAATTCATTTATTATGAACATTCTAATAAAAAAATTCTATTACGGAGATATTCCAGATGGTGCATCTGAAAATGAAAAACCAAACACCCATAAATTATCTGAAACTTCATGGCCACTATGGGAAGTTTTTATGCGCAGCAAACAAGGACTTGATCATAAGCATGCAGGTAGTCTTCATGCAGCAGATGCACAAATGGCCATTGAAAACGCAAGAGATGTATATACAAGAAGACAAGAAGGCATCAGTATTTGGGTAGTAGAAAGTAAATATATTCATGCCAGCAATCCTGATGATTCGGAAATGTTTTATGAACCTTCTGAAGATAAAGTATATCGTCATCCTACTTTTTATGATTTACCGGATGAAGTGAAGCATATGTGAGTAAGGTTTATGTTAAATGGTTTAAAACAGTTAAAGTTGGTTTCTATATATCATCCGTCTTCGTCAAATTCTAGTTGGTGTTTCAATTTCAGGTTATTTAAATAATTATCAAATGAACAAATCATCAAATCAACTAATTGATTACACACTTTATCTCGGTGATTGTGCCCTTATTCTGGGACAGCGTAATGCAGAGTGGTGTGCACATGGGCCTATATTAGAACAAGATATTGCTATTACAAATATTACTTTGGATGTAATCGGACAATCACGAAATTTTTATCAATATGCTGCTCAATTAATTAATGCTGTTGAAAATAAAAACGTAACAGAAGATTCACTAGCATATTTAAGAACAGAAAGAGATTTTAAAAATCTATTACTCTGTGAATTGCCAAATGGAGATTGGGCGCAAACTGTTTTGCGTCAGTTTTTTTTCAGCACATTTCAGCAATTACTTTTTGAGAAATTAAAAGACGGCCCTGATGAACATTTATCAGCAATCGCCGTAAAATCTATTAAAGAAATTAATTACCATATTAAATGGAGCGGCGAATGGGTAATCAGATTAGGTGATGGAACGGAAGAAAGCCATAACAGAATGATTAACGCTGTTAACAATCTATGGATGTACACAGGTGAATTTTTTATTGCTGCAGATTATGAAAACTCAGATTTAATATTACTAAAAAATAAATGGCTTGAAAAAGTAAAAGATATTTTTGATGAAGCTACACTAACGGTTCCAGAAAACGTATTCATGCAAACCGGAGGTAAAACAGGTAATCATACAGAATATCTAGGATTTGTATTATCAGAAATGCAGTCATTACAAAGAACATATCCCGGTGCGGAATGGTAATCTTTTATTATTTTGAATAACAATAAGGAACATATTTATTCTTTACTCGAACAGGTTTGTGATCCTGAAATTCCTGTTTTAACAATTCTTGATCTTGGTATAGTAAGAGATGTTATTTGTGCTGATGATCAAGAAATTGAAATCATTATCACTCCCACTTATTCCGGTTGTCCGGCAATGGATGCTATTGCTTTCGACATCAAACTAAAAATGTTAGAAAATGGTTTTAATAAAGTTAAGATTACCTACACCTTAAATCCCGCCTGGACTACAGACTGGATGACGGAGTCGGGGAAATCAAAATTAAAATCATACGGAATTGCACCTCCACAAAATGTTTCCTCACGAATTAATAAAATAATGTTTAACGAGGAACAAAATATCGAGTGTCCGCTTTGTCATTCTATACACACAAAACTATTAAGCGAGTTTGGTTCAACAGCATGTAAATCTCTTTATCAATGCAACGATTGTAAAGAGCCATTTGATTATTTCAAATGTCACTAATATGCTTAACTTTAGTTTAATTCAATTCATATAAAATGAATATCAGCATTTATCTCGAAGAAGCCGGTCAAATTTCAGTTGCATTCATTATTGGCGCCATACTTGGTTTGGAAAGAGAGTTCAGAAGTAAAGCAGCAGGATTCAGAACAATGATCTTGATTTCTGTGGGTTCCTGTTTGTTTACCATTTTATCAAAAGAATCTGGCTCAATTGGTGCCAGCGATCGTATTGCCAGTAATATAGTAACAGGAATTGGTTTTATTGGTGCCGGTGTTATTTTCAAAGAAGGCATTTCTGTGAAAGGACTTACTACGGCAGCATTAATCTGGATAACTGCAGCATTGGGTATGGCTATTGGATATCACAATTATCCCGTAGCCATTGTGGTAACTATTATAGTTGTTATCGCACTGTTTATTTTAGAACCTGTACACCGATTTATTCATAAATTTCACAAAGTAAAAGATTATAAAATAATTACTGATGGTGTTGGCAATAACCTGAGAGAAGATTTAGAAAAGTTTTTCAATTTGCACAAACTTGGTTACCGTTGTATGAAAGTGGTAAAAGAAAATAATGATGCAATTTTTCTTTACAGAATTAGTTCCCGCGACAGAAATTACGATCTAGTGAATCAATTTTTACTGGAGCACAAAGAAGTAAGAAGTTTTGACGTTTAATATTTAATTATGAATTCTATACTATTTGAAATTAAAAACAATGTTGGCATTATCACATTAAACCGGCCTGATAAATTTAATTCATTTAACAGAGAGATGGCGTTGTTGTTACAACATACCCTTGATGATTGCGAGCGGGATAAAAATGTTCGCAGCATTTATATTACCGGAAGCGGAAAAGCTTTTTGTGCAGGACAAGATCTCGGAGAAGTGATTGGCGAAAATCCTGCTACATTCGATAAAATCCTGATTGAACATTATAATCCTATAGTAACCCGAATCAGAAATATTGGAAAACCTGTGGTATGCGCTGTAAATGGTGTTGCAGCCGGCGCTGGTGCAAATATTGCCTTGTGCTGTGATATTGTTGTAGCAAATGAACACGCATCTTTTATTCAGGCTTTTTCTAAAATTGGATTGATTCCTGATAGCGGTGGAACTTATTTTTTACCCAGATTAATTGGATTTCAAAAAGCCAGTGCATTGATGATGCTGGGCGATAAAGTAAATGCTGTTGATGCAGAAAAAATGGGAATGATTTATAAACATTTTTCTGAAGAAGACTTTAAGACAGAATCTTTAAAAATTGCTGAAACGCTGGCCCAAATGCCAACACAAGCTTTCTCATTAACCAAACAGGCACTAAACCAATCTTTGCAAAATAGTTTTTCAGAACAATTGAATCTTGAAGATAAATTACAAAACAAAGCAGCGCTTACTTATGATTATAATGAAGGAGTAAATGCCTTTATTGAAAAAAGAAAACCTAATTTTAAAGGAGAATAATTATGAACACCGAAAATGATTTGAAAGCAACACAAGTTGTTGATCACATGATGAAACATGATTTATTCAGCCAATGGTTGGGTATTGAAGTAATAGAAATAAAAGAGGGATATAGCAAAATCAAAATGATCATAAGAAAAGAAATGATCAATGGTTTGGGTATTATTCATGGTGGAGTCACATTCTCCATGGCAGACAGCGCGTTTGCTTTTGCCTGTAATAACAGAAACGTGTTATCCGTAGCGTTAGATACCAGTATTAATTTTTTAAAACCTGTTCATGTAGATGACATATTGATTGCAGAAGCGAAAGAATTACATAATGGCAAATCAACAGGGTTATATCATATCACCATCACCAATCAGCATGATCATACTGTAGCTTTTTTTAAAGGCACGTGCTATAGAACTCAAAAATCATTAATCTGATTATTATGATTTATAAATTCAATAATATTATTCCGGTAATTGATCCCAGTAGTTTTATTCATCCACAGGCATGCGTTACAGGAAATGTGATCATTGGAAAAAATGTTTATGTGGGACCGGGGGCTGCTATCCGTGGCGATTGGGGGCAAATTATTATTGAAGATGGTTGTAATATTCAGGAAAATTGCACAATTCACATGTTTCCGGGCACTACGGTATTGCTTAAAGAAAATGCACATATCGGACATGGCGCTATTATTCACGGCGCTATTATCGGAAAAAATTCTTTAGTGGGTATGAATGCGGTGATAATGGACAATGTTCAATTGGGTGATGAATGCATTGTTGGCGCACTTAGCTTTATAAAAACAGATGATATATTTGAAAACAGAAGCCTGATTGTTGGCAATCCCGCAAAAAAAATTAAAGAGGTGTCTGATCAAATGATTCAATGGAAATCATCAGGAACTCAATTGTATCAGCAACTCCCTGAAGAAATGAAAAATCATTGGGAAGCTTGTGAGCCTTTAATATCAATACCTACAGACAGAAAAATAACTTATCCCAATTACAAACCCTGGCGAAAAAATGCAGATTAGTGAACAACTATTAATACCAACTATTTTTTAAGAAGCCCTTCCTTTTTCATTTTAGATACCAAATCATCCACAAAATCTTTGCTGAATTTATTCAATGAAGTTGGATTAAATAATTCTGATTGTATAGAAATCATTAACTCATCCGTTTGGGTATCATATAAATTACTTTGAAGAAAATAATTTTGATTGTTTGTATAATATCCAGGAGTAGTTACTGATGGTCTCCAATAGTCATAATAATTTACAAAACTTCCATTCCAACTATAATAAGGCAAGGGCGTGTACGCAGTAGTTCCGGGCGTATATCTAACACTTTCTTCTTTTCTCAACAGCGTAACTACAAAAGCGGCGTCACATCCTGAAGCTTTTACACTTTTAATCAGTATTTCTTTATCCGGAAAGCTTACATCTGAAAGAGAAGGTGGAAGGGCATCAATACTGCTTATTACTTCAAAACCTTTTTCTTCAGCTTTAGCAGCAAGAGCACCTTCGATGGCTTTCCTTGCCTGAATATCGGCAGTTTCGGCTACGACATATATTTTTTTATACGACTTATTCTGCATTTTTTCTTTGTTAACCCAAATACCCGACAATTCGCTGGAAGAAGTACAGGAAAACATCATTATTGTAGTTAATAACAATGAAACGAAATAAAAATATTTTTTTATTTGCATGAGCTATTTTTTTAAGTTGTAAATATCATTATTTATTTCGACTTTTTTATCCGGAATTTGATTTTGAAATGAGGGACACAAGAATTTAAAAAAAGGGTTTGAAATTATTTTCCCTTTAACCTTTAATTAACCAAGGTTTAGTCTAAATTTGCCGCACAAGAAACTAATATGAGAAAGATATTTTTTTTGCTTTTTGCAATTACTGTAACGAATACTATTTGGGCTCAAAGTCCGCTTCCAAAAACAAAAAATGACATAACCAAACAACCTAATGATCATTTTATGATTCAGCTAAGTTCCGACAGATGGCTTGGAGCGCCCGATAGCATTGATAATCACAGAAAAGGAAATTCCAGAGGTGCCAATATGTATGTCATGATTAATAAGCCCTTCAAAAATAATTCGAATTTTAGTGCTGCTTTTGGTATTGGTGTTGGAACCAGTAATATTTTCTTAGACAAAATGGATGCTGATATTATTGGAGTTACCCGTGTGCTTAAATTTAATTCACTGGATACTTTGGAGCGATTCAAAAAATACAAAATGAGTACTTCATATCTCGAGATTCCTGTTGAACTAAGGTTTTATTCAAATCCTCAAAATCCAAACAAATCCTTTAAAGTAGCCGTAGGAGTAAAAGTGGGTACTTTATTAAATGCCCATGTAAAAGGAAAAACATTACAAAACGCTGCAGGAACAACTATTGTTGATTATACTCAAAAATTGGCTTCCAGAAGTTATTTTAATACCACCCGCCTCGCGGCTACGGTAAGATTTGGTTATGCTAATTTCTCTGTTTTCGGTTCTTGTAATATTACTTCTATATTTAAAGATAATGTAGCAGCTAATATGAGTTTGCTACAATTTGGACTTAATTTCAGCGGGCTATAAGTACAGCTTTTTTAAAAATTAATATTCGGCAGGGTTGGTATTTTTGTTTACTGACTTGCTATGCTCTATTTTTGCTCATCAATTTAGGCAATCTCTATTATGAGCGATGCAATAAAACACGAATGTGGCCTTGCCTTTATCAGGCTTAGAAAACCATTTAGCCATTATCAACAAAAATATCAGGACGTTCTTTACGGACTAACCAAATTGTACTTGCTGATGGAAAAGCAGCACAACAGAGGTCAGGATGGTGCGGGCGTGGCATCTCTTAAACTGGACACCGAGCCTGGTTATCCTTTCTTACACAGAATCAGAAGTAATGCCAATCAACCCATTGCCGATCTTTTTGACAGGATAGCAAATGAAATAAATGAAATAGAAAATCATCAGCCCGAAATAAGATTACATCCCGGATTAATGAAAGGACACCTCGATATTATGGGCGAAGTTCTTTTGGGACATCTGAGGTATGGAACTCAGGGTAAAAATGATGTGGGGTTTTGTCACCCCTTCATTAAAAAAAATATTGTACCCGGAAGAAATCTTGCACTGGCGGGAAATTTCAACCTTATAAATACAGAAGAGCTTTTTAATCTTGTAAATATTAATCCGGATACTTTTCAGAAGCAAAGCGATCTGGCTGCAATGATGGAAGTTATTCATCATTTTATGGTAAAAGAAGATGATGAAAATCCCGGTAATATTGATATTGTAAAAGTGCTTCGTAATGCGGTGCCGCTTTTTGATGGCGGATTTAATTTTGCAGGCATGACAGGAAGTGGAACTTCGTTTATGGTAAGAGATGCACATGGCATAAGACCTTCTTATTATTATACCCATGATGATATTATTGTAGGAGCCAGTGAAAGAGCAGCTATCAGAACCGCCTTTAACCTGGAAGAAAATGAAGTACATGAGCTCATGCCTGGAACAGCTTTGATTGTAAATGTTGATGGCAGTTTTAAAATAGAAGAAATTGTACCGGCAAAAGAAAGAAAGGCCTGTAGTTTTGAAAGAATATATTTCAGCAGAGGCAGTGATGAAAAAATTTACAGAGAAAGAATTGCATTAGGATATCAGTTAAGTAGTATCGTGTTGAAAGCGATAGATTATGATTTAAAAAACACTATTTTTTCTTTCATTCCCAACACCGCCGAAATTGCTTTTTATGGTTTAATAAAAGGTGCAGAAGATTATTTGAATAAAATAAAAATAGAAAGAAT
This sequence comes from Chitinophagaceae bacterium, assembly GCA_947446585.1. Lineage (GTDB taxonomy): Bacteria > Bacteroidota > Bacteroidia > Chitinophagales > Chitinophagaceae > Ferruginibacter. The sequence continues at coordinate 29,034 of CANFGZ010000001.1, forward strand.
CTTAAGCTGGGGTAAAGACTACGACGAAGAAAAAATTACGGAAATGATAAACCGTAAAATTAGAATTGAAAAAATTGCCATCAAAGATGTTAAACTCAGAACGTTCATAACTGCAGACAATAGCCGAAATGAAATGGTGCAGCATGTTTATGATATTACCTACGGAACCGTAAAGAAAAATACAGATACCCTTATTGTTATTGACGATAGCATAGTGAGAGGAACAACGCTTAAAGAAAGTATTATCAGAATGTTGGGCAGGCTAAAGCCTAAAAAAATAATCGTAGTTTCTTCTGCTCCACAAATTCGATATCCGGATTGTTATGGAATTGATATGAGTAAGCTTGGTGATTTTGTTGCTTTCAAAGCTGCTGTGAGTTTATTAAAAAAAACAGGGCAAGAAAATATACTTGATGAACTACTTGAAAAATGTAAAGAGCTGGAAAGAAATAATCAACTTCATTCTATAAATCTCGTTCGTCAGATTTACAAACCTTTTTCATTGGAAGAAATATCCAATGAAATTGCAATGCTAATAACTCCGGTAGATTTTAATTTACCAGTAGAAGTTATTTATCAAACTATTGAAACTTTACATGAGGCCTGTCCCAACAATAAAGGCGATTGGTATTTTACAGGAAACTATCCTACGCCAGGTGGGAATAAAGTTTGCAACAAAGCATTAATGAATTATCTCGAAGGAAAAAACATCAGAGGTTATTGATACAAATACCATGAAAACAATTTACATCATCAGACACGCAAAAAGCAGTTGGGCCAATTTCGATCAATCAGATTTTGAAAGACCGCTGAATGAAAAAGGAAATAACGACGCGCCAGAAATGGCAAAAAGACTTCTGAATAAAAAAATAACAATTGATGTTTTTATAAGCAGTCCGGCTTTGAGAGCAAAACAAACCTGTGAACATTTTTGTCAGATGTATAAAGTGCCATTAAAAAATATTGTTTTTAATGAAACGCTTTATCATGCGCCTGAGCAGGTAATTAAAAATGCGGTGAGTACAATTGATGATAAATTTGATAGTGCAGCAATGTTTATTCATAATCCCGGAATCACAGATTATGTAAACACGCTAACAAAAAAAGTTCAAATAGACGACATGCCAACCTGCGCAATTTTTGCAGTTGAGGCTGATGTACAGCAATGGAAGGACTTTTCCAAGGCAGAAAAAACTTTTCTTTTCTTTGATTACCCAAAAAATAAATAAAGAAATATTTTTCTTTGATTCTGAGAGTACATTCAAAAACACCATTGATTATTTTTTTGGAAATGAATTTGCACTTTTTTTTGAAAGATACACTCCCAGAAAAATAAAGAATGCTCCAACAATTTTATAAAGCTCCAAAGATTCATTTAGAAAAATAATTGCAATTACTGTGGCAAAAAAAGGTTGCGTATAAATATAGGATCCCGAAACCGAAGCACCGAGATATTTAATTCCATATAAATTAAAAACATAAGCTAGAAACGTTCCGCCAACAATAATTAAGGCGAGAATACAAAATTGCATAGGTGCATAGTTATGCCAAGGAATAGAAATAAATTGTGACCAACAAACCGGAAGGGCAATGATGGTTCCTATTGTAAATAAAATTCGAATTACGGTAATCGCATTATATCGCTTCATCAAAGGCCTTACCAAAATAAAATAATAAGAATACGAAATTGCGTTGATGATGATGAAAATATCTCCCCAGAAAATATCGGTACCGTTGCCTGTATTTTTTCTTGAAACAACTAAAACCACAGCTCCGATTACGCCCATGATTAAACCGAGAATTTTAAATTTATTCAGGGATTCTTTTAGAATCCATGCAGCTATTAACGTAATAAAAATTGGGGTGGTGAGCATAAGTAAAGAGGCATGAATAGAAAACGTCATTGAGAGACCCTTTATAAATAAAAGTTGATTGATCACTATTCCCAAAAGGGCACAAAGAACAAATCTTTTGTAATGAATTTTGTTTATTTTTTCTTTGTTTGGATTTGCCCAATAAAATATCCATAACAATAAGGTGGTAAATAACATTCTGATGAAATTCAAACCGAAGGGTTTGATAAAGCCATCATTAATTAAATATTTAACTGCCGAGAAATTAATCGCAAAAAATATATTGGTGCCAATAAGTGCGAGATGCGCTTTGTGTTTATTCCTCAATGATAGAAATTAAAGGTGCAAATTATGAATAAATATTTTCAATTTAAATTGAAGGTTTGATGTCGGGAGATAATAAAAAAACCGTCTTTAGAAAAAGACGGTTTATTACTTAACTAACCCAAAAAAAATTCAACTATGAAAAACGTAATTGAATACCTTTTTTAAGCATCGGATATTTTATTCGTTCATCGACTGAATAAAACACTCATTTTTATTACGATGCCTGCATTTCTTTAATCTTTGCTCTTATTTTGGCTTCGATTTCGTTGGCCATTTCGGGATTATCGAGGAGCAGTTGTTTTACAGATTCGCGGCCTTGTCCCATTTTATCATTATTATAACTGAACCAACTGCCGCTTTTTTGAACGATACCCATTTCAACGCCCATATCGATAACTTCTCCCACCTTAGAAATTCCTTCACCATAAATGATATCAAATTCGGCCTGGCGGAATGGAGGCGCGACTTTGTTTTTTACAACTTTTACTTTGATGTGATTTCCTACCACTTCATCACCATCTTTTATTTGTGCCATTCTACGGATATCCAAACGAACCGATGCATAAAATTTCAACGCGTTTCCACCGGTTGTTGTTTCGGGGTTGCCAAACATCACACCAATTTTTTCTCTCAGCTGATTTATAAATATGCAACAACAGTTTGTCTTTGAGATAGTAGCGGTTAATTTTCTTAGCGCCTGACTCATTAATCTGGCGTGAAGACCCATCTTACTATCTCCCATTTCTCCTTCCAGCTCACTTTTAGGAACCAGTGCAGCAACTGAATCTATCACTACTACATCCAAAGCTCCTGAAAGAATTAAGCGATCGGCTATTTCCAGTGCTTGCTCGCCATAATCAGGTTGAGAGATTAATAGATTATCAATGTCCACACCCAACTTTTGGGCGTAAGCACTATCAAATGCATGTTCTGCATCTATAAAAGCACATATTCCTCCTTTCTTTTGTGCCTCTGCTATTATATGTGTAGCTAATGTTGTTTTTCCTGAAGACTCCGGACCGTATATTTCTATAACTCGACCTTTTGGCAAACCGCCAATTCCTAATGCCACATCTAATCCAATTGATCCGGTAGAAATAACCCCTTGCTCAGTAATGGGTTTTTCGTTCATCATCATTACAGACCCTTTTCCAAAATCCTTGTCAATTTTGTCAATCGTAAGCTTTAATGCTTTTAATTTTTCTGTGTTACTCATTGTTTTCTTTTTTTAAAGTGATGTATCTTAATTGCTGTGTAAATGTAAATTCGAATACAAAAATAAGGGAATTATTTTATCAACACTAATTTATTTAGTATTTTTTGCTAAGTTTTTTATACAGAATTCGGGGAGAAAAAAACGGGAATTGAATGGTGAAAATTATTGCCCCCTATATCCCCCTTCGGGGGACTTTGATTGTGTTTTGTTGGTTAACCACGAATTGTTTAACCGCTGAGATACAGTGGAAATAGAGGTTTCGCAGCGTTTCGTTTCACCTTTGGGGGATTTAGGGGGCCTAATTCATGCATTCGTGACCATCTCTCACCAAACGTTCCGAAGGAACGAACCTATTAAATTAACATCTCGGGCTAAAGACAAGATGTTCCTATGGAACATTGCGGAAATACAAACATTGCGCCTTCGCTCCCTTGCGAGCTTTGCGTGAAACCCATTCGTGAAATTTTCTAAAAACGCAACGTCCCTTGCAGGAGACATTGCTGAGAAACCATAAACAACAAACATCTTCTTCTAAACCTCTGCGTAAACCACCCTGTGTAAAGGTGAAATATAATTACCGCCAGTTAGCAGCGACAACAACTCAAGCTCGTCTTCTTTAGTAGTATTGGATTTAGCATCAAATATCTGTTCCCGTTTTATTAAAGCGTTTTTATATTCCAACTGCAAAATCTGGGTTAAACTGTTTTTGCATTAATTTTATCGTATTGGGCATGTGTACCAATAAATCGAATCCAAATAATTCCAAAATCATAATTAATTTTTACTACAAGTCTGTATTTATTTCCCTTGATATTGAACACAATTCTATTGTCTGCAATAATACTGGATGTCGGAAAATTGCTTTCACTTTAATACACCACCAGCTCTCGGAAATTCTCCGGTTGTAAATATTTATTCGACAGTTCCATCAATTGATCTGCAGTAACAGATTTAATCTCATTAATTGAATCATAGAAATAACTTTCATCCATTTCATTAAGAATAATATTTTTCCATTTAGCCATAATCTGAAATGGTCCATCCAGCTCGCCCAAAATACCTCCTATCATATAATTACGCACCAGCAATAATTCATCGTCTTCGATTTTTTCTTCGCGTAATATTTTCATCTCTCTGTAAATTTCTTCAATAGTAGCTTCCGAAACATCTTTACCGGCTTCGGTGCTAATTACCCATGCGCTTTCCTGAATATGGTTTTGTATATAACTGTAAATTCCGTAAGTATAACCCTTGTCTTCTCTGATGTTGCTCATTAATCTCGATCCAAAAAATCCGCCATACAAGGTATTCAGCACCATTACTTTTTTAAAATCAGGATGATGACGATTAGGGAAAGGCATTGCAATTCTTATTGCACCCTGCACCGCATTAGGATCGTTTTGAATTCTGAATTTCCGTTCTTCAGAAGGCGTTATGTTAAACGTGGGCATTACCACTTTATTTCTGTTGGTATTGAGTTGACCAAAATATTGATTAAGTTGTTTTCCAAAATCTGCAGAAAAATTTCCGGAAACAAAGATGACGCAATTGCCATTCAGATAATACTCTTCATAATACTTTCTGCACTCTTCAATGTTTATTAATTCGATATCTCCCGGATTAGTATAAACGCCATAAGGATGATGCTCGCCGTAAATATAACTGTCAATCAATCTTGTAGCTACAAATTCGGCTTTCTGTAAATTTACTTTTAATCGTTGTAAGGAGTTTTGTTTATAGATACTTAGCTCCTCTTCGGGAAACACAGAATCTACAAGCATATCCTTAACTATCGGCAAAAGTTTATCTACATGCTTGGTTAATGAATGAAGAGAAACCACAGAGGTTTCATTATAACAAGCCCTATTACAATAGCCTCCATAATATTCAAATGCTTCATTGATCTGAAGTGCCGTTCTGGTTTTTGTGCCATTCTTTAATAAAAAATTAGTGGCCGCTGCAACTCCTTTTTTCTTTTCATAACTATTGCCAGCATAAAAAACCATCTCTATCTGAATCACCTCCTGTGCACCTGCATTTACACTATATACGTTAATACCATTATCAAGTTTGTAATGTTCGTATGGTTTCAGTGCCAGTGAATAATCAACGGCATCTTTTATTTTGGGGCTGTGTTTTCTGTTCATTAAAAATTAATTATCACTTAAATAATACATCGTACTGCAATTGTTCTCATCAAATATATCTCGGACTTCTCTTGCAATTTCTTCTGCAGTTACCGCCTGATATTTTGATAGTTCGGTGTTAATTAAATCTGCATCACCCAAATTTTCGTACATCGCAATACTTGAAGCCCTATTCATTAAACTCATGTCTTCAAAAGCCATTGCACTCTCTGCTTTATTTTTAACTTTCTCTAACTCTGATGGAGAGATGCCCTCATCCTGTAATTTTTTTAACTCTTCGAGCACCGCCTGTTCGGCAACTTTAATATCTACCCCTTTAACCAGCTTTCCTTCAATAGTCATTAATCCTGCATCTGTACTTCCAAAATGATAACAATCAAGATTACTGAATAATTGTTTTTCTTTAACCAAACTTTGATATAACCTTGAAGATCCGCCGCCACTTAAAATATCAGAAATAAGATCGGCAGCATAATAGCGGTTGTCCATACGTGGATACATGTGCCAGCATTTATATAATGCATCCAATGGAACGTTTGACTTTACTTCCAGGTGACGTGGTTTTGTTTGTTTGGGTTCAACGGGCAAGTCTCTTTGATATTTTTCTCCTGAAGGAATAGGACCAAACCATTTTTCAGCAAGAAGCTTAATTTGTGCGGTGTCAATATTACCTGCAACAACAAGTATGGCATTGCAAGGAGTGTAATGTTTATAAAAGAAAGCTTTTACATCTTCTAGTGTGGCATCCTCAACATGTTTTAATGAAGCCCCAATAGTCATCCATTTATAGGGATGTGTGGTATAAGTTAGTTGACGCATTTTGTGCCAAACATCTCCGTAAGGCTTGTTAATGTAATGTTCCTTGAATTCTTCACAAACCACTTTTCGCTGTACTTCCAGACTTTTTTTGCTGAATGCGAGGCTAAGCATTCTGTCGCTTTCCAGCCAAAAAGCGGTTTCAATATTTTCGGCAGGAAGCTGACAATAATAATTAGTCAAATCATTTGTGGTAAAGGCATTGTTTTCGCCTCCGGCAACCTGCAGTGGTTCATCATAACTTGGAATATTGATACTTCCTCCAAACATTAAATGCTCAAATAAATGAGCAAATCCTGTTTTTTCAGGATTTTCATCTTTGGCACCTACATCATACAATACATTCAACACCGCCATTGGCGTACTTTTATCTTCGTGTACCAACACCCGAAGTCCGTTTTCCAGTGTAAATTTTTCGAAATGAATCATGCGGCAAAGGTAGGTTTGTTTTGTTTTATTATGTTTCAAAAGTTCAATGAGTTCAAGATGTTTAAATAGCAGATTAGTAAGAAAATTGTTGAACCAACTACTATAAAATAAATACTACAATAAAATAATTGACCTTAATTTTGTTCTTTATTAAAATCCCAAAATGAACATTAACGCACTTCTTACTAAAGCCCTAGATTTCGAATTTCTCAGCGTAGAAGAAGGTGTTTTCCTTTTTGAAAATGCCGGACTTACCGAATTAATGTATGTAGCCAATGAGCTCAGAAAAAAACAAGTGCCTCATGGAAAAGTTACCTGGCAGATAGACAGAAACGTAAATACAACTAATGTATGTATTGCCAATTGCAAGTTTTGTAATTTTTACAGAATCCCGGGTCATGCAGATGCTTATATCACTGATATCGAAACCTACAAAAAGAAAATAGAGGAAACCATAAAATACGGCGGCGATCAGTTGTTGTTGCAAGGTGGTCATCATCCCGAACTGGGATTACGTTTTTATGTTGATTTATTTAAACAACTTAAATCTTTATATCCAAACATTAAATTACATACCCTTGGGCCACCAGAAATTGCTCATATTACGAAGCTCGAAAAAAGCACACACAGAGAAGTGTTGATGGCTTTAAAAGAAGCCGGCATGGACAGTTTGCCAGGAGCCGGAGCAGAAATATTAACAGACAGGGTTAGACGCCTAATAAGTAAGGGAAAATGTGGTGCACAGGAATGGCTGGACATCATGCATGAATGTCATAAACTAAACATCACCACCTCTGCTACGATGATGTTTGGTCATGTAGAAACCATTACCGAAAGATTTGAACATCTCGTTAAAATAAGAGAAGTACAAAGCCGAAAGCCCGAATCTGCAAAAGGATTTCTTGCCTTTATTCCCTGGACCTTTCAAGACGTTGATACTTTACTTACTAAAATTCGTGGCGTACAAAATCTCACTACACCCGAAGAATATATTCGCATGATTTCGATGAGCAGAATTATGCTGCCTAATGTAAAAAACATTCAAGCTAGCTGGCTAACTGTAGGTAAACAAGTAGCACAGTTATGTTTGAACGCCGGTGCAAATGATTTTGGCAGCATCATGATAGAAGAAAATGTAGTAAGTGCTGCAGGTGCACCTCATCGTTTTACCAGTAAGACTATTCAGGAATCCATCAAAGAAGCTGGATTTGAACCTCAGTTGAGAAATCAGCAATACGAATGGAGAGACTTACCAATCATGGAAGAGCAAATAATTAATTATTAATTTTTTTCTGTTGTTTTATTTACAATACTTTTATTGCTAAAATTCACTTTTTATTATTGACGATAAATCAGTATCGAGTGCAAATTAAGAAGAGTTTAATAACTCTATAGGAGGTTTAAAAAAATCAAGATGAACATTAAAGAATTTAACCAATCACCCAAAAAAGTCTTTGAATCAAAATTCAGAAAGATTAATTCTTTTGAGACTCCTGCTGAAAATATCGACTTGTCTGTAGTAGATTCTTTTGGAGAAGAATGGACAAAATTTCATCAGTTCAGTAAAGATGAGATAGATTGTTTAGGCGAAATGTACTTTGATATTATTGATGAAAAAATAATAAATAAAAATACTTACGGAATTGACATCGGTTGCGGTACGGGTAGATTCACAAAATACCTTTCGGATAAAATTGGGTTTATGGAAGCCGTTGATCCAAGTGATGCCATTTTTAGTGCAGACAATTTATTGCATGGAGTTGAGAATGTAAGACTCTCAAAAGCATCTACCGATAACATCCCGTTTGATGACGAAACTTTTGATTTTGGAATGAGTATTGGCGTTTTACATCATATTCCAAATACTCAAATGGCATTAGCCGACTGTGTAAAAAAGATAAAAATTGGCGGATATTTTTATTTGTATTTATATTATAACTTAGATAACAAAGGTGGCTTATTTAGATTTTTATTATTATTAGTTACTGGAATTCGAAAAATAATCAGCGCGCTTCCCAATAAAATAAAAAAGCCAATCTGTGATATTATTGCTGTACTAATGTATATGCCAATTGTTTTATTAGGTCGTTTTTTAAAATTTATTGGGTTTAAAAAATTAGCAGAAAAATTACCTTTAAGCGGATATCAAAATCAAACCTTTTTTGTGATACGAAACGATGCTCTCGACAGATTTGGAACCTCATTAGAACAGCGTTTTTCTAAAAAAGAAATTGAAGAAATGATGAGAAATTGTGGTTTAGATTATATTAAGTTTTCAGACAACATTCCTTACTGGCACGTAATCGGTAAAAGAATAAAATAACCTGCGCACAAACATTGATGTTTAAAAATATTTTCGTTAATGTAAAATTGTGATTTATAATTTAATCAGCATTAACATCTATAACTTTATATAAAGAGACCAATAACCTTCTTCACAACTATTTCACTTATGAATATTGTAAAACTATTTCGTATTATTGCCCTTGCCGAAGGTGTTTCATTTATGGTGTTGCTTTGTATTGCCATGCCTTTGAAATATGTTGCAAACATGCCCGAAGCAGTCAGAATTACTGGAATGCTACATGGTGTTTTGTTCATCACTTATATCATACTGGCTTGGGAATCGATGAATAAATTAAATAAAACATGGAGTTGGTTTTTTATAGCTGTTGGATATTCTGTTCTGCCTCTTGGTGCTTTTTATCTAGAAAAAAAATTAAGAAATAATATTTAGGTTTTATTACAACATTGCTGAACATTAATTTATACAACACATTGTTTCTCCTTCGATGAAAAATGAGGTGTTATTTGATTCTTGCTTTTAAATTTCTAACTTTAAGCCTTTCGTAAATTATTCAAAAAGAAATTATACTGGAACACAAAAACTGTTTCTGTAATTATTATTTAAAAAATGAAACATTCTATAGCCTTAAAAATATTCAGTCTTGCCGTTTTAATTCTTATCATGATGATTGTTGTTGCATTCGTCAACAGTGTTGAAGTAATTAAACTTGGGAGTGAAGTTGAAGGTATTTCAAGAATAGATATGCCTATTGCCAGTCATTCTGCAGATTTGAATGAAGCCGGATTACGCAGACGTATTGCCTTTGAACGCCTGTATCGTGAATATGCGGAACCAGTACCCGATACTACAGTTATAAATGAAGCTGAAATTAATTTTAAGAAATTTACGCTCGGGGTTAAGGATAAAATAAAATTACTAAGAAGTGATCTTGATACCATTCCTGATAATAGAGGCGATCAGGAATTATTTATACAGGCCCGTGAATTAGTTGCAGAAATAGAAACAACACTCGAACAACAAACAGAAATTGTTACTAATATTCTAAAGGCAAGAAAAGCAAAAGATGGTAATGAGAATAAAGAGCTCATGAACATTAACGTGAAATTGCAATCTAATCTTCAGGATAACAGATCAAAACTTCAGGGCCTGGCTCAGCATATTGCTGAAGATGCTGTAATAAGAACAAAAAAGAGCGAGATGCGTGTGTTGTGGAGCAGCCTTACCATAACTCTTCTTGCACTTTTTTTAGGCCTATGGGGAGCATGGGTGCTTTCTAAAAGACTGGCCAGGCCAATTTTACAATTGCTGCAATCTACAAAAGATGTTCAGGGCGGTAATCTTTCAGTAAATATTGTAAACCTGCCTGAAGATGAAATTGGACAGCTGGGAGATAGTTTAAATAAAATGATTGAAGAACTTCGAAGAAAGGAAGCACTTCAAAATATGATTAGCACTTATATAGATCCGCGTATTGTAGAAAAAATTATTATTCCAGGTCGTGCAGAAATACTTGCCGGACAGCGACAAACTATGACGGTCATGTTTACCGACCTTCAAGGTTTCACAAAAATTGGAGAACAACTTTCACCAACGGGACTGGTTAAATTAACCAACCGTTATTTTACTATAATGACAGAATGTATTCAGGCTGAGCATGGCATTATTGATAAATTTATCGGCGATGCTATCATGGCTTACTGGGGTCCTCCTTTTATTAGTGAAGACGAACAGGCTGCCGCGGCTTGCAGAGCCGCCTTAAGACAAAAAGAAGCACAGATAAAATTTAGAAATGAACTTCCTGAATTATTGGGCCTGAGAAAAGACTTGCCGCATATAAATATACGAATTGGCATTGCTACCGGTGAAGTTGTTGTGGGTAATATCGGAAGCGACACCACCAGAAGTTATACCGTTATGGGAGATGTGGTAAATCTTGCTTCAAGACTTGAAACAGCAAATAGTCAATATGGTACTATGATTTTGATTTCCGATGTTACAATGCGCATGGCAGAAACACAGATGGAATCTCGCGAGATTGATAAAATTGTATTTAAAGGAAAATCGGAACCCGTAAAAGTATTTGAATTGCTTTCATCAGAAGGAAGCCTCTCTTCCGAAATGAATGAGCAAAGAAAAAGGTTCAGCGAAGGACTGGAAGCTTATAGAAAACAGGATTGGCTGGCCGCTGAAGCTATTTTTAAAGAACTGGTTGATAAATACGATGATAAACCTGCTCATACTTTTATGAAAAGAATTGCTATGTTTGAAACTCATAATATTGGTCAGGGATGGGATGGAGTGTGGAGAATGACTTCGAAGTGATTATAAAACTGGAATTGTTGATTTTCACATGGAGACACGTTAAAATCACCCTAAGAAATAGAGTTGATTTTATATTTTAATACATTCTACCATTTAAACGGTGGAATGCATAGACTTTGTGAAAAAAATCAAAATCACCTGTTGATTTTCACATTTTTTGAACTAACTGGTTTCATCTAAAGCAGAAAGACTTTGTCTTAACTTTCATCAATCATAAAATAATTGGCGCCGGTCTACCGACCGGTGTCAAAAACCCTACAAACCAAACATCAATGAATATCATCCTCGAAACAAAAAGGTTTTATATCAGAGAACTCCTCGAATCTGATGTAGATGGGTTTTTCGAACTTGATTCAGATCCTGAAGTACATCGCTATCTAGGCAGAGAACCTGTTACCGACAAAAATAAATTACTTGATGTTATTAAATATGTTCAAAAACAATACATCGATAACGGCATTGGCAGATGGGCGATTATTGATAAGGAAACCAATAAATTTATTGGCTGGACCGGATTGAAACTGGTAAAAGAAAATATCAACAACCAAACCAATTATTATGATTTGGGTTATCGTTTGATTCGCAAATACTGGGGAAAAGGAATCGCTACCGAAACTGCAAAAGCGTCTATTGACTATGGCTTCAATGTTTTAAAACTCAAAGAAATAATCGCCACCATACATTATGATAATGTAGCTTCCAATAATGTGGCAAGAAAACTAGGATTTGAATTTATTGAAACTTTTGATTTTGAAGGAGATTTGCACAACTGGTATAAACTGGAAAATAAATAAACATGTTTTACCTTTTTCTTCGCGTTTTTCTAATTCCAATTCTTTTGCTTGGATATGTTCTGTTTCAGATTTTTGTTAAAAAGAAAAAGCTTCAGGAAATTAAAATTGATACGTTTTATGTGATCATTTTTATCGTTATTATATTTTTGATTTACTATTTTATTATTAAATGACCGAAAATTTTAAAGATACCATTGGTGAAATATTTTGGTTCACCATGTTTTTAGCTCCTATTATTATTATGTTTTTCGTTTGGAAATTTTTAAAAATCGAGAAAATATATCGTATTATCATTGGAATCATTTTAGGGCTTTTTATTTCGTTGCTATGTTATTATATCAGTATGGGTATTATTTTTAGAAATGGTATGGGGCCAGTGTGAGTTCATCAGATTCGGGATTATTTTATTAAGTTTGATAAATAATTTCAGTGGAGTCTTTTTAACCACTTTAAAAAATGAGGCGCAACCGAAAAGCCTTACGAGTAGGATTAATCATTTAATAATTTAAAAATGGATGCTCAAAAAGTCGACATGTTTATTCTAACCAATGCGAAATTCTTCGAAAGTCATCATGTGGCAGCAATCAGAGATAGACTTATTGCTATGGATGATTCAAAATGGGTTTCGGTTTCTACGATTCAATTTAAAGATCCAACCACAAGTTTAATCGTTTCTATTCTGGCAGGGTCTTTAGGTATCGACCGTTTTATTATCGGAGATACAGGAATGGGTGTTGGAAAATTATTGACTTGTGGTGGATTGGGAATCTGGGCAATCGTAGATTGGTTTATGATTCAAGGGGCAACTCGTGAAAAAAACATGCAGAAGTTACAGCAATTTTTATATTAATGTCAATCAGCAGGAACAGATTATATCTTATTATTTTCATTGCCTGTATGGCAGGATATGTTTGGTTAATAATGAATTGGTTATTTCCGCCAGTTCATCATTCCAAAGAAACAAGTATTTGTTTACTAAAACATTTTACAAACATCCCCTGTCCTTCTTGTGGTTCTACAAGGTCTTTACTTTCCATTTTAAATGGCAATTTTTTACAGGGATTTTATTTGAATCCTTTAGGTTATGTTTTATTAATGATTATGATTGCTGCTCCCATTTGGATTGTTTATGATTGGATAAAAAAATCACAATCACTACTTATCTTCTATAAAAAGACAGAGGTTTTTCTTTCTAAAAAAACAGTTGCTATACCTGCAATTTTTTTGATATTAATAAACTGGGCCTGGAATATTTATAAAGGCATTTAATTATGGAAAATAATTTTGAGTATCAACCAAGCGACCACGAAGCCGAAAAAGCTTCTAACAGTTATCTAATGTCACTTATTGCTTTAATTGCAGGTATGCCTTTGCCTATCATTAATTTGATTGCTTCTCTCATCTTTTTTATCGGCAACCGCAAAGGCACTTATTTTGTAAGATGGCATTGTACACAAGCTTTATTGTCTCAATTTTCTTTGCTTTTTATAAATAGCTTTGGATTCTGGTGGACACTTTCCATCATGTTCGGACCAGAAACTATTAGTAGTAAATACATCGCCTATATCATCACCATGTTGATATTTAATATCAGTGAATTTATCGCCACAATTTATTCCGCCATTCAAACCCGAAAGGGCATTCATGTAAAATGGTTTTTTTATGGCAATCTTACCAACTTAATTTGCAAAGCCTGATATGAAAAAAATAATCTTTCAATTTGTTGTTTTGGTAGCATTGTTTTTTGGACTTTGGTTTGCATTAAAGAGCATCAACTGGATGTCTGTTTTTAAAATTGAAAAATTAACGGATGACACTGAAATAAAAATTGGTAAAACTGTTTGGGATTTGTATAAAAAAACCGAAAAAGAAAATAAAGAGGAGAAAGCAGTAATAGCAATTGATAGTATCGTTGATAGAATTTGCTCAAAAAACAATATCAATAGAGAAACCATCAAAGTCCACATTATTATTAAAGACGACATCAATGCATTTGCTATGCCCGGTGGTCACTTAGTAGTTTATAGTGGTTTAATAACCGCTTCAGACAATCCCGATGAATTAGCAGGTGTACTTGCTCATGAAATATCACACATTGAACTTGGCCATGTGATGAAAAAATTAATTAAAGAAGTTGGTCTTTCTGTACTGATATCAATGACTTCAGGAAATAGTGGCGGAGAAACTATAAAACAAGTTTCTAAAATACTTTCTTCTTCTGCATTCGATCGTAAACTTGAAAAAGAAGCAGACATCAGTGCCGTAGAATATTTGATTAATGCAAATATCAATCCTGAACCACTTGCTGAATTTTTATACAAACTGGCTGAAAATAAAAAAGATGAGACTTCTTATGAAAGCTGGTTGAGTACACACCCTGATTCGAAAAAAAGAGCCGAATATATTTTAGCATACAGCAAGAACAAATTAAAAAATCCGCAACCGGCATTAAGTGATACAAGCTGGAAAATCTTAAAGGAAAATGCTGCAGATTAATTTTATAGTAATTACAATTACATTATGAAAAATAAAGTAATAAACAACATCCTTATCATTTTGTCTTCTTTATTTATTGGAAGCTTGATCAACATGGGTATTATATTATTAGGGCCTCATATAATTCCTCCACCAAATGGTGTTGATGTTACCACAATAGAAGGATTAAAAGCATCTATGCATTTGTTTCAACCCAAACATTTTTTATTTCCTTTTATGGCACATGCTATAGGTACATTTGCAGGCGCTTTTATTGCTGCAAAAATTTCTAAAATCAATAAAATGAGAAACGCAATGATCGTTGGGTTGTTATTTCTTGTGGGTGGCGCTTCAGATGTTTTTTTACTGCCAAGTCCATTATGGTTTGCCTTAAGCGATTTGATAGTTGCTTATCTACCTATGGCTTATTTTGCAGGAAAATTGGCTATTAAAAAATCATAATCGTTGGTTTTGATTAACAAATTTTATTTTAATTAAAATAACAAACAATGTCCATGGAAAATAGCTCTGAAAATAAGTTTGGTATATTAAACATTATGGTATTTGTTCTTTCTATCTATGTGTTAGGATCATTGGTTGTTGATACCATGATTAAGTTGCCTTATGAAACACAAGAGCTCTTATTATATATTGATCATACCATTTGTGCATTTTTCTTCTTTGAATTTTGTTATCATTTTTATTATGCAAAAAACAAAATGAAATATATGCAATGGGGTTGGATAGATTTATTATCGAGCATTCCAATGGTGGGTTACTTCAGAGTAGGACGAGTGTTCCGTTTAATAAGATTAATAAGAGTAGTGCGGGCATTTAAGTCAACAAAAAGCCTGGTCAATCATATTTTTGCCAACAAAATTTATGGTACACTGACTTCTGTATTGGTGATTGCTATACTGCTTGTTATTTTTTCTTCCATAGCAATTTTACAAGTTGAACATGATCCAAACAGCAACATCAAAACTGCCGGAGATGCCATTTGGTGGGCTTATGTTACCATTACTACTGTAGGTTATGGAGACAGATATCCCGTAACTGCAGAAGGAAGAATTTTAGCTGCCGTATTAATGACAGCAGGTGTTGGATTATTTGGAACATTTACTGCTTATATAGCTTCCTGGTTTGTTACCGAAAGAAAAAATACTGAAGAAAAAATATAGTTTTAGATTTTTATTATTGTTTTCCCAAGTTCTACCCGTAAAATAATATTCACTCATTTACCATGCTTTTAAAAAAACATTACATAAATACACCGCTATTCCCTTCTCCATCCCTAAAAAGCAAATATGGTTTGAATGTTATTTATAAGATGGAATGTTACCAGCCTTCTGGTTCTTTTAAGATAAGAGGGATGGACCATTTTTTAAAAGAAATTTATTCTCAAGGCTATAAAAAAGTAATCGCTTCTTCTGGAGGAAACGCCGGCTACTCTTTAGCGTATGTAGGAAACAAAATGGGTATTAAAGTGCAAATTATTGTTCCCGAATCTACTTCTGAATACATGATTAATAAAATAAAATTACTCGGTGCAGAAGTGTTGATTTATGGTAAAGACTTTGATGAGGCCAATGCTTATGCCATTCAATTATCCAAAGAATCGGATTTGCCTTTTGTTTCCCCTTTCGATCATCCTTTATTATGGCAAGGCCATTCAACATTAATAGACGAATGTGCAGCCGAATTGAAAGAACCAGACCGTATTATAGTAGCTGTAGGTGGTGGTGGTTTGTTGTGCGGAATCTTTGAAGGTTTAGTAAGAAATAATTGGTTGAATACTAAAGTTGTTACCGCAGAAACCGAAGGTGCCGCCTCCTTCGCAAAAAGTAAATTGGAAAATAAATTAATCACGTTATCAGAAATAAACACCATCGCTACCAGTCTTGGTGCAAAAAAAATTACACCAAAAGCACTCGAATACGCTTCTTCATTTAATGTGGAAACTTATGTAACCAATGATTCAGTAGCATTTACTGCCTGTAAAGATTTTTTTGATGAATATCATGTATTGGTAGAACCAGCCTGCGGTGCTGCGCTTTCATACCTAAAAGCAAAGCATAACGAAATTTATTCCAATGAAAATATTTTAGTTATTGTTTGTGGCGGCGTGAATATGGGAATGGAAAAATATCTGGAATATGCAGAGAAATTTAAATGAAATTAAGGTGCCGTATAATATTCTACCACTCCATCTATAATTACAGAAGTTACATTAGTAGTATACTCAAAAGGATCTCCATTAAATAAAACAAGATCTGCATCCTTTCCTTTTTCTATACTCCCTACTCTATTGTCAATCCCTAATAATTTTGCAGGGTTTATTGTAACAGCCTTTAATCCTTCATCAAAACTTAATCCATAAGCAACTGCTTCGGCTGCTTCAAACAATATTACTCTTGTTTTAGGAACATAAGATTCATATCCACTTTCAATAGAAACGGTTATTCCTGCTTTTGTTAAAAGCATTGCGGACTCTCTGTTCATGTTGATCATACCATCATCATTGCGCGCCATTGTTGCATGCAAAATAACTTCCGCTTTTGAGGCTTTAATTTCATTAATTAAAAGATACGCTTCTGCTGCACCGTCAATCACCAGTTTAAGATTAAATTCTTTTGACAATCTGATTGCATTCATTATATCCACTGATTTGTTGGCTGTAATCAGCGCTTTTATTTCTCCTTTCAGCATTTTAGAAAGAGCATCCATTTTTAAATCGAAGGTTGGTCTTTTAGTTGAATCTTTATCCGACATTTTTTTTAAATAATCCTGAGCCTTTAATAATTCAGTTCTAATCATAGAAATCTGTTTGGCTTTTGTTCCGGGTGAAGAAAAATTACTTGAAACCTCAGGGCCGATAGTCATCGCCAGCATAGCAAAAGGATTTATAACAACGGTTTCAATAGTACCCTTTTTTGTTTTAACAATGATAGTCTGGCCGCTTACCAATGCGCCTATTCCATGTCCGGTATGAACGGTGGTAACGCCAAATTCTCTTACCGCCTTAACTAATTGTTCGTTGGGATTGTAAGCATCAATAGCCCTAAGCTCGGGTTGTATTGGACTTGATTTTTCAAGCTGATCCTGATCTGCAGCAACATTCATTGCACCCGACATTCCTATTACAGAACGGGCATCAATTAAACCGGGGGTAACTATTTTAGACAGATATATTTTATAGTCTTCAGGAATTTTTATTTCTGCTGCAGTGCCCACAGCTTTTATTTTTCCGTCTTTTATTAAAATAACACCTTCACGTATAGGTGAAGATGATACGGTATAAATAATTTCCGCTTTGATAGCAATTTGTGCAAATAAACTTATCGGTAATAAAAGCAGAACTATCAATTGAATTTTTTTCATCTTCTTTTAAATTTTATTGGTACCTGTTTTGAACTCGTTTTTTATTTTTTTATTAAAAGAATTTTAATTCGGGGAATTCTTTAATAAAAATGATAAGCATTAAATTTTAACTAATAAAAATTTCTGAATGCAAAAATCAATAGGCTTTTTAACTTAATTAATTTCCTTCTTCATCCTCTTCTCCATCATGATGATGAAACTCTCCTCTGTCAGATGAATACACACCATAGCCCCCGGTTAAGAAAGCTTTATCCGCAGGAATTGTTATATCGTATCTTTTTTTTCCTTCTACCCAGGTCTGTTCTACTTTGGTATATACACTAAGTGGATCTCCCGAAAGAATAATAAAATCGGCATCTTTTCCTTTCTGTAAAGAACCAATGCTATTTGAAAGATCTAATATTTTTGCACCTACTATTGTTAATCCTTCCAAAGCTTTTTCTCTGCTCATTCCCGCTCTAACGGAAAGGGCTGCCGATCTTAAAAATAATCTTGAATCCGTAATGCCATCATCTGTATGAAATGCAACCATGGCGCCGGCGTTTTCCAAAATACCTCCATTTTTTAATGATAAGTTTAATACTTCCATTTTACCTCCTACTACTTCTATATTTATTATTGAACAAGGAATTCCTGCCTTTGCAATTTCATCGGCTACCATCCATCCTTCCGATAAATGATGAAGCACCAGTCTGAAACCAAACTCCTTTGACAATCTGATGGCGGTTAAAATATCGTTCGACTTATGTGAATGAAAATGCACCACTCTTTTTCCATTAAGCACTTCAACCAGTGGTTCCATTCTCAAATCTCTTTCTGGGAGTTTGGAGCTGTCTTTTCCGGCTTTATCAATTTTGATTTTGTATTCCTGCGCTTTTAGAAAAAGTTCTCTTACCAGCGAGGCACTTTTAGCTCTGGTACCAGGAAATCCACCATTTCCTTTCATTGGGTTGGTGCCATTGGCCATTTTCATTCCACCGGTAACTCCTTTTTCATTTGTTATCAACAAATCTTCAATTATTTTTCCTTCTCTCATTTTCAAATAGGCGGTCTGACCACCCATTAAATGACCAGATCCCGGCATTACATTAATAGTAGTGATTCCGCCGGCTAATGCTTTTTTAAACCCATCACTTTTTGGATTAATAGCATCCATTGCCCGGGTTTCTGGATTTAACGGGTTGGATCCATCGCCACCATCTGGGCCGCCAAGATGAGAATGAGTGTCAATTAAGCCAGGCATAATTATTTTTCCCGTCACATCTATTACTTCGGCAGCAGGATTTATTGCCGATCCTTCGGGCCCAATATTGATAATCTTGCCATTTTGAACAGTAAAAATTCCATTTTTTATTGGCTCTCCCGCAATTGTATAAATTAAAGCTCCTTTAAATACAAGGGGCTTTTCCTGCGAAAAAGCCGTTTTTACCATAAACAAGCTGATAAACAAAACACTTTTATTAAGCATATAACTGATGATTTATGCGAGTCCTTAATGGTATAAATTTTATATCAAAAAAGATTTTAAATAATGATTATGAGAGCATTATGATTTTATTCACAAAATATAGACAATATTACGATAAAGAAATCGTTCAATAGATAGCCATTTTAAAATTTAAAAGAGACTATTATGAAAGCACAAAGCAGAGAATATACTAACCCGTTGGCCTATGCCATTATGAGTTTTTTTAATAAGCTTCGTCAGAATCCTGATATATATCCGATTAAATATTATAAAAAAGGTAACCGTCATAGAAGAAGCTGGAAAACTACCTTGTTAAAATAACGCAATGAGTAGTGAAATTACTGATTCGAAAATTCAGCAAAAGCACTCTAGATTAAAACATAAACACAAAATATCTTTGTAAAAGAAAAATAAACAAATCTAAATCCAATTATCATGAAAAAGAACCAAAACCCTAACATGTCATTTTCAACTATTGCGAAAGCACTTACAACTGCTCTAAACAGTTTGTTTTTTACGAACAACAACAGAGAGTTTGAAAAACTTAAAAACTTTATTGCATCGTAAAGATGTAATTTCCCCAAACCACAAGAATGTCCCCGGATAAAACCGGGGATTTTTTATTAGCTAAAGAGGTATTCTACATCAGCTTTGGTTAGTGCTTTTACAAAACTGGTTTCATCAGAAATAAGTTCCTTAGCGAGCGTTTTCTTTTTTTCCTGTAATTGAAGGATTTTATCTTCAATTGTATCAATACAAATCATTCTGTACGCAAAGATATTTTTGGTTTGGCCGATTCTATGAGTACGATCAATCGCCTGTTGTTCAACAGCGGGGTTCCACCAAGGATCAACGATATATACATAATCTGCAGCAGTTAAATTTAAACCTACTCCTCCTGCCTTTAAAGAAATCAAAAACACCCTGCAATCATCGTTATTCTGGAAATTCTGAATCGCTTTTTCTCTTTCTGTTGGTGAAGTACTGCCATCAAAATATTCGAAAGGAACATTTTGTTCTTTAAGTTTTTCTTTTATCAATGCAAGCATTCCTAAAAACTGAGAAAAAATAAGCGCCTTATGCTGACCGATATTTTCAGATATTTCTCTGGCAAGTTCATCGAGTTTGATGGAGTTGTTGGGAAACTTTTCTTCTTCATTTAAAATAGCCGGACTATCGCAAATCTGTCTGAGTTTCATTAATCCCTGTAAAATGGTTAGTTGAGATTTATCGATTCCCTGTTGATCAATGGCTCCAAGTATTTTATCGCGATAACTGTTACGGTAAGCCTCATAAATTGATCGTTGCTCTTCTTCCATTTCACAGAATAAAATAGTTTCTGTTTTTTCGGGTAAATCTTTAGCTACCTGCTCTTTAGTTCGACGAAGAATAAAAGGATATAATAATTTTCTGAGGTGTTCTTTTTGTTCGGGTTCTCCAAATTTGTCGATCGGTGTGGCAAATTCGTTTCTAAAAAATTCCATGCTTCCCAATAATCCCGGATTCAGAAAGTTCATCTGTGCAAAAATATCAAAAGTGTTATTTTGCAATGGGGTACCGCTCATGCATAACCTGTTTTTGGCCGTAAGCAAAGTAGCCGCTTTTGTAACCTTAGATGATGGATTTTTTATCGCCTGGCTTTCATCCAGTACCACATAATCAAAAAGCACCTGAACAAACATACTGATGTCACTTCTTAATGTTCCGTAAGTGGTAATGATGATATTATGCTGGGTTAATTCCTCATGTTTTCTTGATCTTGTATTTCCATGATGAATATGAAAAGATAATTCGGGTGTAAATTTCCTGACTTCATTTTGCCAGTTGTAAATTAATGTTGTTGGACAAATAACAATAGCCTTAATCGAGCCGTTTGTTTTTTTATAATACTCAAGCATTGTAAGGGCCTGAACTGTTTTACCCAAACCCATATCATCTGCGAGAATTCCACCCCATCCTACATCATTTAAATAACTCAACCATTGATAACCGGCAATTTGATACGGGCGTAATACCGCTTGTAATGTTTCCGGAACATTTATATCGGGAATATTTTTAAATGCCCTCAATTTTTCAAACTTTTCATCGAGTGCAAAACTAATTTCGGTTTCATTTCTGTTTTCATACAATTCATCAATCACGCTTAAATGATATCTTGAAAGTCTGAGTTTATCACTTTTTCCTTCTCCTACTTTAAACAGCAATGAATAGCGTTTTAACCATTCGTCAGGCAAAATACCTAAAGTACCATCTCCTAATTGAACAAAAGATTGTTTATTGTTCAGCGCTTTTTTTATATCGGCTATACCTACACGTTGTTTACCAAATTCAATTTCTATTTTGGCATCAAACCAGTCTAATCCGCTACTGACATGTATATGAGTATTTGGACGCGCTGTATTGAACCTGAAATTTTTCAAAGCTTCGAAACCAAATACCGAAATTTTCAACTCTTTCATGGCATCTACAAAAAGAAAAAACCAGTTATTGCGTAAAACTTCTGCTCCTTTTAAAACCAGGCTTTGGTTGTCTGTTTGCCTTACAAACATAGAATGTAGGCTTTCCAGCTTTTGAATGAAAGATTCTTCGGCTTCTTTGTTTCTCTGAATAACGAGTATTTTGTCTCCTTCAGGAATAGTAATCGTTGTTCTATCTGATGCTTTTGTATCAAATCCATTATAGCCAAATATCGGTTGAAATACAAGGTAATCGCCCTTCTCCAGCAATTGCAATTTTATGTCGGGGCTTCCGCCTTTTATTTCTTTAATGAGTGATTTATCAAATTCTACATGATATTCTTGGGTCAATGGCAACACAATTTCTTGCATCTTTTTAACCCAGTCTGATTTGCTCAATTTAACATTGCCTTGTTGTAAAAACTTTTCGGCCTGAACCACATCTTCTGTTTTTTGCCAGGTATATAACACTTTGTCGTGCATAAAAACCAGAATACTATTACATTCGTTTTCGGTAAATGGTATGGTTTCATTTTCTATTTTAACCATACAAATCAGCTCCAGATAATTGTTATTTGCAACAACTTTAAAAACAGGTGAAATGAATTTATCACTAATTTCTATTTCCTGTATATTAGCTGTAATGAATTTTTTCTTTTGCGGAAGTGAAAAAATAAAATGATTTCCGGTATGCTCATCAAAAAGCTTTTTTATTTTCGGATGTAAATATTCTGTGATGAGATTCTTTGTTTCTTCAGGAAGTTCTTCTGATTCGTTCTGTATAATATTATCCCATATTCCACTGAAAGGAGAATTTCTGTTGAGATATTTATTAATTTCTGTATCCTGTAGTTTTCTGATTTGCTGAAACAGCAATTTATCTTCATCGCCGAACAAATCCGTGTTTACAAATTTAGTCAGGTCAAGATTTTCGACTTTGCTTACAAATTTTTTATTCTCTTCGTCTGCTTCTCCTTGCACTGCATCAATAATAAAACCGGGATGCGTTTTGGCATTGAAATTAAATACGATTCCAAGCGTTTTGAGTGGTTTATCTAATTCAGCCACTTCTTCTATTGGTTTTAATTTTTGTAAAAAAGAAACTGAGGATGTTGAAGATTGCTGACCTGTTGGCTGAGCTACTCTTTTTATGTTGGTATCGAGAAGTATTAAAAAGGGTTTTCCTTCTTTATAAGTAAATTCAAATTTTCCTGCAAGATCATCGTTCAAACTATATCCATAAATCTGTAAAAGTTTGTTTTTTTCTTTATCCCAGTTTCTGATGGAATCAAAGTAAGCGGGGCCAAAGGAATTTAACAATTGAAGAAAGAGTAATGTTTTGTGTTCGCATAGCGGATGTCCTGATTCGGCACAAGTACAAGATGTATCGAAATTTCTTTCTTCATTTTTTTGGATTACTAACGGATACGTAACATTCCCGATTTTTAATTCCGCTTCCACTCTTTCATCAGCTGCTTTTAAAATATTTGCCTTTGTAGTTCTTAAAATAGTTTCTGCATCATCATAAATTCCGGGAGAAGAAAGCATTTTAATCATTTTAAGATCTATCTGCTTCATTTTTGCTACAGTATGATACTGGTTGTATTGTATCATACTATTGCCCAGCATATTCTTATCGGCCATATCCTGAAGACGAAACAGTGCAGCCGATTCATGCCTGCATATATCACCAATATTATATGGACAAGAACAACGCAATGACATCAATCTGGCGTCGGTATATTTTTGAATGTATACTTTATAGAACGTACTGTAGCTGTCGTCTTTTACTCTGAATACAATTGTACCCATTAATTCGTCGTGTTCTACCAATTCCACAAAACCGGAACCATGAATTTTTTTTCCACGGCGAATGACTTCATCGGTACCGTTATTATAAATGTGCTTGATTATATGTGGTAATGCCAAGGTTAAAATCTTTTTATTGATAAAAAAAATTCGTTTTTTACACCCCGACTTATTCAGAAAAGTGCAATTTGCAAAAGTAAAGGAAAATAACTGAGATAAGGAATGCAGTAGAAGATAATGTGAAGAATTAATAGCTTTTTGTGATTATCCTCTAGTTAATTTTCCTTCTTTGTATAATGGCAATACATTCGCTGTATTTGAAGTAAGACAATGTCTGATATCTTTTTCCAATCCAAAAGAAGTAAGTCTTTTATAATGTGAGGCTTCTTTTTGTTTCATAAATTCATAAAGATCTTCCCGGGCTTCCAAAAACAATCCTTCGGCCATTTGAGAGGCATCACAATTAATCGTAAAATGTTGTTTGATTTGATTGATAACCGCTCCGGCAAATAAGGTGTCTTCAATGTTTATACGATCTTTCCATGCTGCACAGGCCAGCAAAACGGGTTTGTTTTTTTTAATCAGATGAAGGCAAACGGCATCAAGATTGGCAAAAGAACCGGTAATAATTTCATGAGCCCCATTAGACAAAGCCATATGCAACAGCTTTGTTCCGTTGGTTGTAGTTAAAACAAGTGTTTTTTTATCAATAAAAGATTCGGGATATTCAAAAGGAGAATTTCCATACTGAAGACCTTCAGCAACTTTTCCGTCGCGCTCACCTGCTGTGATGGCATTCATTTGCTTACCTATTCTTATACAATCATTTACGCTTTCAACAGGTATAATTTCTTTTGCGCCATTATATAAAGCAGTTGCAATAGTAGATGTTGCGCGCAATACATCAATGATAACTACTACACTTGCAGTAATGTCATATAGTTTTAATAACGCAGGCGATAAGGATGTATATAACTCTGGCTTTTTGTTTTGAGACATTAATAGTATTGTAAAATGTATAAATTTATTCGAAAGGAATTTTTACGATCCGGGCTTTAATTTGCTGGTTCCTTATTTTGATAAAAATATCATTGCCCGATTTTGAATGATTAACCTCCACATAACCCATTCCTATTGCTTTTCCGAGTGTTGGAGATTGTGTACCTGATGTTACTTTTCCAATAACCAGACCGGATTCGTCTGTGATTTCGTAATCATGTCTGGCAATCCCTTTATCTATCATTTCAAAACCAACCAGCTTTTTAGCACAGCCATTATTTTTTTGATTTTCAAATATGCTTCTTGAGGTAAAATCTTTTGTAAACTTGGTTATCCAGCCCAAACCTGCTTCCATTGGAGAAGTCGTGTCATCAATATCATTACCATATAGGCAGAATCCCATTTCTAATCTAAGTGTATCTCTTGCACCTAAGCCAATTGGTTTGATACCATATTGTGCACCGGCATTGAATATGGCGTTCCAAATGGTATCTGCGTCGTTGTTGTTGTCTTCAAAATAAATTTCAACACCACCCGCACCAGTATAACCTGTTGCACTGATCAGCACATTGTCAATACCAGCAAATGTTCCTTTTACAAAAGTGTAATATTTCAAATTAAGGATATCCATGTCTGTAAGCGACTGAATCAATTTAGTAGCACTTGGTCCCTGTACAGCAAGCAATGCGGTTTTTGCAGAGATATTATGCATTTCCACATTTTTTGAATTGTGTTTTACAATCCAATTCCAGTCTTTATCGATGTTACCGGCATTTACCACCAGCATGTAAACACTATTTTCTTCCACACAATACACCAGCAAATCATCTACAATACCGCCATTTTCATTGGGCATGCAACTGTATTGGGCTTTGCCATTAGACAATTTAGAAGCATCATTTGTGGTAATGCGTTGAATCAAATCCAATGCATCTGCACCTTTTAAAATAAATTCCCCCATATGGCTCACATCAAAAACACCTACATTTTTTCTAACCGTAGCATGTTCATCGTTGATACCTGTGTATGAAATCGGCATGTTGAAGCCGGCAAATTCTGCCATCTTCGCACCAAGAGCCAAATGTTTGTCTGTAAAAGGCGTATTCTTCATTTGTGAAATTTAGGTGGCAAAGGTAAATGAAGATTGATAATGTAAAATGTAAAATATTGAATGTAAAATGTAAAAGTGGATTCCTGATATGAAATTATCAGTCTCTCATGAACTATAATAATTGTGAGAACTCTAAATTCTAAGCAATGTCTCCTGCAAGGGACGTTGCGTTTGAAAATATATCTTGAATACTGTACACTAGTTGCCGGATTAATCACTTCCAAAAGCTCAAAAGGTTCAAGAAGTTTAAAAGGTTCAATCAACTAATTGAACTTCTTGAACCTTTTGAACCTCTGAAACAACAAACAATGAACGCCAAACGCCAAACGCCAAACATTTCTCCTACCCCTTAATCCTCTTCGATTCCGCTTCACTTGCTGTTTTTCTTTCTCTGCTAGCGCTGATTTGATTGCTGCCGAATCTCCAGTTTACAGTCAATCTAAAAGTTCTGCTTTCCCAGTTGCCATTGGCAGCAATGTTCAATCCACCGAAATTATTGGTGGCTTTCCATGGAGCGGTGTAAAAAATATCTGTAACTGCTGCTTTTACAGTCAGGTTTTTATTGAAGAATGTTTTTTGCAATCCAAGGTCCATAGACCATTGTGGTGAGGTTTTCCAGGTAGCGGCCCAAAATGCAGGACCATTATACCAGCCACTCAATTCAGCAGAAAATTCTTTTTTCAGCGTGAATGATTGTTGCCAATACGCACCATACAATGGAATCTTTACATGAAATGGATTTTCACCAATACTTCCTTTGATATCATGATACATATACCAAATGTAGACATAACCGCTCCACCATTTTTTAATCGGCGTTGCACTTCCTACACTAAAGCCATAATAATTTAAATCGGCTAAATTTTGTTGTTGAACATAAGTCGCATTACCAACGGTATCCGTAATTTCTGTAGCAAAATCGCGCGTGTGTCCATAAGTGATAGTCGATGTTAAAAATCCCATGAATGTATGAGAAAGCTCTAGGTTATTAGTATACTGTGGTTGTAAAAATGCATTTCCTTTTTGATACGTCAATTCATCCAGTTTGTTTTCAAAAGGATTCAAATCCTGATAGGTTGGTCTGTCAATTCTTTTACTATAAGTAAGATTGAAAGTGTTCTTGTCATTTAACGTGTAAGTCAAAGCGCCTGAAGGAAACAAATCAGCATAATTTCTTTTTACTGAATTATCAGCTTGTACAATACTATCCGCTCTTGTTAATTCCCCTTTGCTGATGGTTTGTTCCATTCTAATACCGGCCTGCAAATTCCATTTTTTATTCAATTGTCTTTTGTAATTGGCATATAAAGCGTTTACATTTTCATTATAGGTGAAATAATTACTTCTGCTGAGAACTTTTACAGGAGTGCCATTGACATCATCATTATAAAAATCAAATGTGTTTTCAGTTTTCACAAAAGATGTTTTAGCACCGTAACCAATTTTTGCTTTGCCCCAATTGTGTTCCACATCAATTTTAGCAGAGAAGATATCAATGTTTACCGGCATGTTGTTTCTGTTCACCACTTTATAAATAAGGTTGCCGTCGATATCGTTATAATAATTGGGTTGATACGCTTCTCCGGTTTTTCTGAAAGTCCCATAATCCGCATCGAAATTAATTTCCGTGCCACTGGTATCTGCATATCGATAATTGATGTTGTTATTGATATTTAGCGAACTACCGATACCGTTACTATTGGCTACTAATGTTTTTACATAATCGCCGGTAGGATAAAAGTAGATTGGAGAAATACCATTTGCTGTTTGTTTGCCTTCTGAGTTATTGAGTGTTGATATAAACCCTATGGTGTTCTTTTTATTGACAAAATAATCAGCTCCAACTTTATAGTTAAAGTTTTTATTGTCATTTTTATTTACACTTTTTAGATCATAAATCGTATCCAACTGTCTTCTGTTGATGTTCATATCATTTTGATAGATGCCAGTTGAATGACCAAAGTTCCCAAAAAGATTTACTTTTTTGTCTCTGTAATTCAAGCCTATAGATTCATTGAATTTAGGTGTGATGCCTTGTGTATAACCGGCTGTTACGTTACCGTTAGTACCGTATTTTTTATTCTTTTTTAATCTGAAGTTGATAACACCTGCATTACCGGCGGCGTCGTATTTTGCAGAAGGATTGCTGATCATTTCAATGGCTTCGATATCAGCACTATTGATGCTTTTAAGAAAGGATGCCAGCTCTGAAGAAGAAAATTGTGTAGGCTTGCCATCGATGTAAATTTTTACGCCGGTTTTTCCTTTCATGCTGATGTTGTCGTTGTTGTCAACCATCACACCCGGACTTTTCCTTAACAATTCAAAAGCATCGCTGCCTGTGGCGTTGATACTCGACTCCACATTGAAAATCATTTTATCAGCTTTTACTTCAATCATCGGTTTTTTAGCAATGACAGTATGCGTAGTCAATGATTGTACAGTTTTGTTTAGCGCAACATTTTTAATATCTATTGTATTCGAATCAAATTGTACTGAATCGATAGGAATATATTTTTGTTCGAAACCAACATTTGTAAATTTCAACAGGTAATTTCCTGATGGAACATTGTCGATTGTGAAGTTTCCTGTTTCGTTTGAAACTGCTACTTTTACTAAAGAACTGTCTTGTTTTTTTAGTAAACTGACAGTAACATAAGCCAAGGGAGTTTTATTTTCTGTTAATGTCTTTCCTGTTATATTAGCAGTTTGAGCAATAGCAATATTTGTAGTTAAAGCAATCAGGAAAACGGAAAGGGTTCTTATAATTTTCATGTGTGGTTATTTTTTGTTTTGGTAAATAATCGCGGCGCAAGATAGAGTATGTGTCGCTGTAATGAACAATGTGACAGTTAATTAAAATTTAAATTGTGTCTTGCACAGCATTTTGTTTATTAATTTCTAGTTCTAATTTTTTCTTTAATTCAATCAATGAATCCATTTTTTTATTTTTTGGTCTTTCTGGTGAAATTGGAGACATAGGAGGCATAGGAGGCTGAGGCGGTGCAGGTGGAATAGGAAAAACATTCTCTAAATCTTCTGTTGATCTCAATCCTTCATCAGTCATCAGAAACTCTTGATTTGTCTTGCTTTCATTGTGCCAGTTTTGAAACTCCCAAACATTATCATCATAATTAGATACGCTATTCGATTTTGGTAAACTGATACTTTTACCAACAGGAACGCTAATGAGAACAGCTACTTGCTGGTTTCTGAATTTTTGTTTTTTGGTGATAAAGATGCCTTGATCGATTGTCACTACGCTCTCTGTTTGTGCTATGTTTATTCGAATCGCAGCTGCTGTTGTATCTGCTGTAAACCTGGTGCTACCATGTGCTGAATTCACGATTCTTATGTGAAATGAATCATCTAATGATCGCAATACTTTGATATCTACATTATCAATAAAAATCGAATCTTCAAATAAATCCAACGCTTCAAAAAAGTTGATATC
>CANFGZ010000002.1 GCA_947446585.1 Chitinophagaceae bacterium
TCCAATAAAGTCTTCTAAATGATACACTGAATCTGTGTAAGCAAAAAGAATTGTTCTGTCATCTACAATGGTATATTTTTTTCTTTTGTCAACGCTTAGCTTTTGTAATTCTGGAAAATATTTTAAAGGAATAATGAATAAACGTCCATCTTCCATTTTGATTGTAATTTTACCAGGCTCTTTAAAGAGTAACTTTTCAATACACATTGTAGTATTTTTCAAAGTAGTTTTCATTTTATTTAAAACTTTATTATTTTAAGTTTCTTCTTGAATAATTCCTTCTGAATATCGTATCTCCAAATTATTTATCTACAGTAACTCATTTCACATTTCACATCACTTTTTTACAACATAATAAATCGGATTCCGAATGCCTTTCTCTATTAGATAAAAATTTAAAAAATCTTCCGTGTAAACATTGTGATATTCTGCAAGTTCATTGAGGTTTCTGTTTTCACAGATGCTTTCTTTGTTGATTTTTATTTTCAATGGCGGCGTTGTTAGCAAACTAAAAAATACAGTTCCCATGAAATTATCGCATTGCGGAACGCCGCCACCATTTGGATACAACTTGAAATCCCATTTGTTACCAGGGATAAAACTATAATGATTTTTAGCAAAGAAATTATCAACTTGAAAAAATTGCTCAGACTTTACGCTTGACATCAAACTGAATTCTTTTGAAAATTCGGATGTATTGTCTTTTCCTAATTTCAGCTCATATTCCGGTCTGAATTTTTTTAAATAATTATACTTGATTAATTTATTGTTCTTGAATGAGATGATGTAATTGCAAGTGTCTATACTTTTATCCTCAGTATATTCTGAAGTTGAAAAATAGCTTTCATTGTTGCTTTTCAGTGATTTCACAATTGCCTTTATTTTCGAAGTATCCGATTCAGAAAAATAATTGATGTTTTCAATCGTCTTGATTCGCTTGTCGCTGTCAATAAGCCAGCTGGAATATAAATTCCTTTCAATAATATAACTGTTAATGATTGTTGTGTGTTGATCTACAACAATCGAGTCCAATGCATTTCCTTCCTTATCGTATTTTACTATGATAATTTTTTGATCATCGGGGATGTATTTTTTTTCTATAAAAATATATTTTTTATTGTAATCATATTTTTTGTCATACACCAGTGGGAGAGAGAAATGAGTATGATTGTCTGTATAGTCATCATTTGATGTGATAATTTTTTTGATGACACCTTTCAGGAATAACTCCTCCAGACTACTGTAATTCGTAGTATCAATTTTTTTTGCTACCAGAAATTTATTTGCAGGCGTTACTTCCCATTTTGAATCTCTACAGGATAAAATCAAGGGGAGCAATAAAATAATCAGTTTATTCATTTAATTTATATGGGTATTTTGATTGATTATGATACGTCGTTGGTCTTAATCAAACATCAAGATAATATCTTTAGTATTGATATAGTTCTTTTAGTTTATTAAAACATAAGATTACTCAAGTGGCAGGAATTTTTTTCAATTCATCATTATTCAAACCTTTGCCTTTTTGGCTTGTGATTATATTTACTAACGAAAAAAAATAAATGGTCTTTAAATATTATAACCAAGCTGTTTATCATCAATAGTTTAATTCCAACGGAATCGTATCCCAAGGACCAGCTGTTCTATTAAGATCTTCTATTTGCTGGTTATTGGTATTGAATCGAATTGAATTTGAGAAAGCCTGATTACCGACTAATTTCAAGTAAACTAAAGTGTCTTTAAAAAAATTATTTAGCGTTATATTATTCTGTGCTGATAGATTAATAAAATATGGCGTGTCAATTGGAGGAATATTTTTGATCGTAACTTTTGCGAAAGCACTACGATGGCATTTTAAATCTTTAATAAATGCGCCGGCTGTTTGAATGGTATGATCTTGAGGTTTGGAATAATCAGAAAGCACATGTTGATCATCACTTGGCAATGCAAGAACTTCAAACTCATATTCACCAGTAGCTGTAAATGATAATGTATAGTTTCCCAAAGCATCTGTTGTATCAGCAATAGCAATTTCTGTACTAACAGCCGAAGTTCCGCCCAAACCATTGGGCAGCTGTTCCACTTTAATCAATTGTACTAATGAATTTTGAATAGGCAAATTGGAAACGATGTCTGTAATTTTTCCACTGACCATAACTTGACCATAAATATGCTCATGTTTTTTCTTACAAGCCGATATTTCAAGTATAAATAGTAGAATTAAGCATTTTTTCATTATTGAAAGTTATTTTAAAAACTTGTCAATTTGAAAAAAAAGACTCTGTTTTATAAAATAGCATATACACCCAAAAAGGTCGTAACTATCTGATAATTAATTATATATAAATTAAATTCCTTTAATAAATGCTGACTTAATGAATCGATTTGATTATTTTATTTTAAAAAAATCATAATATTTAGTAATAAACAACGTTTTAAAGTTTGAACAACCAAATATCCAAATCATATGAACAAATCTATCTACACAAACAAACTATTATTATTATTGCTGGTCCTCCTAAGCCAGCAATCATTTGCACAAACCTCCACAAGCTGGAAGGGAACAATAAGCACCTCTTGGAACCAAGCTTCTAACTGGACAAATGGAATCCCCGATTCTACTAAGAATGTAATTATTGGTGATGCAAATTTCACAGGCTCAAATCAACCAATAGTGGGCAGCAGAGCGTACTGTAATTCCCTCACAATTGGAGGAGCAGTTACAGCTAGTTTACTAGCTAATACTCGTTTGCGAATCTATGGTAACCTGAATATCGAATCAAATGGCACCCTTTCTCATGGTAGTAATATTACCATTAATATTAAAGGTAATTGGTCAAACAATGGTAATTATTTAACCGCTGTAGGCTCATCAGTAGTAACAAGCCAAACCAATGGAACTATTCAGGAATTCGGTGGTGATAGTGTAACTAATTTTAGAAAACTTTATATTTATTCGGGATCAAAAATTGTTTTGACTAATAATTTGAACATTTCTGGTTCTGGAGCTGCATTTACGGTAGCTGGCGAAGTTAACCCTGGTGTTATTCCAAGTTACAAAATCACTTCTAATGTTTCATGTAATGTTGACAATGGAGGGAAATTGATTGTTAATACAAGTGATTTTACAGGTAACTACAATTTCACAGGTGTATTTAATTTAAATAACGGTTCAATAGTTGATTATGGCTCTACTGTTGTTAATCAATTAGTGAGTTCGGCCTATTCATACTCTACATTAATGATTAGCGGCTCTGGGGTTAAATCTCTAACTGCAAACCTGCCTCTTCTTTATTCGAGAGCTAGTAATGCCGGAAATGTTATAATTAAAGAAGGGACTTTTGATATGGGATCTTTTTCGGCAAATAGAGGAAGTTTTACCACAGGAGGTACAATATCGCTTGCTGCTGGAGCCGTATTAAAAACAAGTGGCGCCAGTAATTTTCCATCTGGATTTTCAACAAAAACTTTTTCATCAGGAAGTCTGGTAGATTATAATGGCACTAATCAGACTATTTCTAGTCAAACTTATGGTAATTTATTACTTGAAGGCAGTGGAACTAAAACAGCTTCTTCGTCATTTGAAGTTGCAGGTGATTTAACTATTCAAAATGGAACGTTAAGCACCTCAACTAGTGCTATAACTGTTTCAATTAAGGGGGGCTTTACAATGAATGGTGGTAGTATTTCCGGAACCAATGCCATATATGAGTTTAATGGTACTGCAAATCAGAGCATTAATTTATTGAGTAGTCTTGTTAATATGACCATCAATAAAGCCTCAGGTAATTTGATTCTTAGCTCGGATGTAACTGTTACCAATAATTTAAAATTTACTTCTGGAATTATACAAACGGATGATAACAATATGATTATTGCTTCTTCCGCAAGTATTTCTAATGCAAGTCAGTCAACAGGTTGGATTTATGGTAATCTCAAAGAATCAGTTGCTACCGGATCTTCAGTTTCCAAAAAATTTGAAATAGGAACCGCAAATTATTATTCTCCGGCAACATTAACTGTAAGTTCAGTTTCTACTGCAGGAGATTTAATTGCTACTATTAAATCAAATGATCATCCTGAAATTGACTATTCAGGGGTTAATCCATTAAAAAGTGTTAATCAATATTGGTCCTTCACCAACCAGGGTATTATTTTTTCAAGGGCTGCAATAGTTTTTGAATGGAACACAGCACAAGCTGATGCAGGTGTAGACATTAATAATTTCTTATCAGGTAAATTTGACGGTTCTGCTTGGACGAAATATACTCCTTCCTCAGAAGTTGCCAATACTATATCGGTTTCTAATGTAACAGTTTTGGAAGATTTTATAATTGGTGAAAAACTAACAAAATATCATTGGACAGGTGCTGCTTATACAACAGATTGGTTCACTCCAAAAAATTGGTATGGCGGATTGCCTGATTCTTCTTCTGATGTAACT
Source organism: Chitinophagaceae bacterium (assembly GCA_947446585.1). Classification (GTDB taxonomy): domain Bacteria; phylum Bacteroidota; class Bacteroidia; order Chitinophagales; family Chitinophagaceae; genus Ferruginibacter. The sequence continues at coordinate 4,445 of CANFGZ010000002.1, forward strand.
ATTCCTAATCCACTTTCAGGAAGAAGAAATTATCCAACGTTGGTTTCTTCTCAAGAAGCAAAAGTTGGTGATTTGACTATTGAAAATGATGGTGCACTTTATGTAGATGATGCAACCATTAAGATCTATGGAAATGCCAGTAGTACCGGAGTTTTTGATGTTACTAATGGTACAGTTGAATTTAGTGGATCAACAGGTCAAACAGTTGCAAGTGGACTGTTTTATGATAATAAAATAAAGAATCTAACCTTAAGCAATGATGTAACACTTGCAGACACAGATTCAATTACAGGTACACTTACTATTAATGACGGCAAAACTCTTTATACAAATGATAATTTAGTTTTAAAATCAGATGCCAATGGAACGGCAAGAATTGCCCCACTACCTGTTGATGGTCTCGGGAAAGCTACTGCAATGATTATAGGAAAAGCAAGTATTGAGCGTTTTATTCCTTTGCGTAAAGCATGGAGATTGCTGGGTGTTCCAGTAAAGTCTTCAACAGCTCCAACAATTTGCGGGGCCTGGCAGGAAAGCGCTTATTCTGGTTCGTTAGTTTCAAATGTAATATCAAATCCAAACCCGACTTTACATTATGGAGTTCATATTACAGGTGGTGCTACTGCAAATGGATTTGACCAAAGCCCAACAAATTTGCCTTCTGTAAAATATTATGATAACACTACGAATACATTTTCAGGATTGCCACCAGTACCCGGCACAATAAGACCTATAACAGATTATAATGGTTATATGGTTTATATCCGCGGAGACAGAAGTATTAATCTTTCTCTGGGATTGGGTGCAGCAATAACAGAAACAACTTTAAGAATAAAAGGAGATGTGAATACAGGAAATCAAATCTTTGATGTTAATGCTCATAACTTTACCATCTTGGGTAATCCATATCCTGCTGAAATTAATTTTGCTACTATTACCAAATCCAATGTAAAAAATTCATTTTACATATGGGATCCAAAATTAGCCGGATCTCAAGGACTAGGTTCTTATGTAACGGTCAGCTATAACGCTTCCAGTGGTCTTTACGATGTTACCACTTCCTCAAGTCCTATAAGTCAGTATATCCCAAGTGGCGAAGCGGTTATTATAGAATCAGAAGATGGTACTAATCCGGGAACTTTGATAATTAAAGAGTCAGACAAATCTACAAATGGAAGTGATTTTATTTTTGGAAGAACAAACAATAAAGCAAAATTATTAAGAGTAAATCTTTACGAAAAAGAAACAGACGGAACTTATGGTCTTTTGGATGGCTCAATGACTACCTTTCATAGCAGCAATTTTAAAGGTTACGACAAAAATGATGTTTCTAAATTAAACGGAGCCGGAGAAAGCATAGGCTTCAGAAGAGATGGGCATACACTTGCTATCGAAAGAAAGAATGATATAACAGGTATAGATACAAGTTTCATAAATTTAGCTCAAACAAAAAAACAACAGTATCGTCTGGATATAGTTGCTGAAAACATGGCAAATGAAGATATTACAGCAACAGTAAAAGATAACTATTCTGCAACAACAAATAATATTAAGGTTGATTTAGGTGGTTCAACTCATATTGAATTTACCATCAATGACGATCCTGCATCTTATGCTGCCGACCGTTTCAGTATTGTTTATAATGCAAATTCAACAACCCCTGTTGTTAAAACTCAAATTAAAACAATTGAAACTTCTGCAAAGACATTACCAGTTGTTTTGGATGAGCCTGCCATATCTATTTATCCTAACCCGGTAATTGGCAACGAAATCAATATCAAATTGAGCAACATGGAAACGGGTAATTATAATTTGAAACTTTATAATATTGCCGGTCAGGTTGTTGCCAGCCAGAATGCGAAGTACACTTCAAAAGGATCGTCAATGAAATTGAAAATAGACAGCAATCTAGCTCCAGGAAAATATGAAATAAAATTAGAAGGACAAGGCAAAACCTTAAATACCTCTTTAATCAAACAATAGTCATTTTTTTATCATCACATAAAAAGAGCCACCCACAATGGGTGGCTTCTTATTTTAATAATTTTAAATCAGGCTGGGCGTATTTATAAACTTTCAGATAAATTGTTGTTTTTGTTTGATTCACGCCTTCAATCTTACTCAGTTGATTCACATATTCAACTAAATGGTTGTTATCTCTGCACATCACATCCACCTCAAGATCATAATCTCCCGATGTCATAGCTAAAAAACTCACTTCTGGCATTTTTGCTATTTTTTCAGCTATTTCTTCTTTTAAAATAGCAGGTCTTACATAAACAGCAATGTGAGCGTAACATTGAAATCCAACTTTATCAGGATTAACCCGTCCAATAATATTTACTGTGCCATCCTCTATCATTTTATTAAACCGGGTTCGGATCGTTCCGATTGAAACATTTAATTTTTCTGCAATCACCGTAAACGACATCCTGCCATCCATTTGAAGAAAGGATAATATCTGAAAATCAAGATCATCTAAAACGGATGGATTTGTTTGCTGCATATTACAATTTAACCGGAGAAGTAAAAATAATATTTTATTTAGTTTAAAAAATGAATTATTTTTATTTTTTCTAATTATTTATAAAATAATTTTATTTAGCAGATATGAAATACTCAATAACTCAGAACTATGTGAATGGACAATTTATTGATTCTCACACGAATAAATTTTTAGACATTGTATCTCCAATAGATGGAAAATTACTTTCAAAAGTACCCTTATCATCTGCTGTAGATCTCAACAACGCTGTTACTGCAGCAAAAGCCGCATTTACTTCCTGGAGTAAAACTCCAATTAAAGAAAGGGTACAGGTTTTCTTCAGATATAAAACATTACTGGAGAAAAACCTTAAAGAACTTGCAGAACTTTGCAGTGAAGAAAATGGAAAAACTTATGGAGAATCAGTTGCTGAGATAGAAAAATGTATTGAACTTACTGAATTTGCTACTTCATTGCCTCAATTAGTTACAGGAGAAGTTTTGGAAGTAAGTCGTGGTGTTGAATGCAGAACTGAGCATGTGGCTCTTGGCGTGGTGGCATCAATCGTTCCATTTAATTTCCCTAGCATGGTGCCCAATTGGACGATACCCAATGCTATTGCTTTAGGAAATTGTATGATTTTAAAACCATCAGAAAAAGTGCCATTAAGTTGTGCAAAAATTGCTTTATTATTAAAAGAAGCGGGATTGCCAGATGGTGTTTTCAATATTGTAAATGGTGGAATAGAAATTGTAGAAGCTATTTGTGATCATCCGGATATCGAAGCTGTTTCGTTTGTGGGTTCTACCAAAGTAGCCAAAATTGTTTATCAACGTTCTACTTCAAATTATAAAAGGTGTCTTGCATTGGGTGGAGCCAAAAATCATTTGATGGTTTTGCCAGACGCTATTCCTGCTATGACAGCTCAAAATGTTGCTGCTTCAATGAGTGGTTGCGCAGGTCAGCGTTGTATGGCAGCAAGTGCAATGATTGGCGTAGGAAATGTTGATCATATCATTGAAAAAATTTGTGATGAAGCTAGAAAAATAATTCCCGGTGAAAATTTAGGCGCCGTTATTAATAAAGAATCACAGTTCCGGATTGAAAAATATATTACCGAAGCAGAACAACAGGGTGCAAAGATTCTGGTGGATGGTAGAAATACAAAAGTAAAAGGCAAAGAAGAAGGAACTTATGTAGGGCCTACCGTAATTGACTTTGTTACTCCTGATATGGCAGTGGCTACTGAAGAAATTTTTGGACCCGTTATCAGCATCATGCGCACCAATACCGTAGATGAAGCATTAGCCATTGAAAACAGTAATCCTTATGGAAATGCAGCCAGTGTATTTACACAAAATGGCGGTATGGCAAGATATATTATAGATAAAGCCAGTGCCGGAATGATTGGTGTTAATGTTGGCGTGCCTGTTCCAAGAGAACCATTTTCTTTTGGTGGATGGAATGAAAGTAAATTTGGAGTAGGAGATATCACTGGAAAAAGTTCAATCGAATTCTGGACACAATTAAAAAAGAGTACAACCAAATGGAATGCAGAAGCCGGTGTTAACTGGATGAGTTAAAAATATATTCATGTCAAAAACAGTATCAATGTCAGAAACAAAAGAAGTAATACAGAATAATCTAGATTATACTTTATTCTCCTGGAGCAAGCAGAAAGGTCAGAATCCTATAGCCATCAAAAATGGCGAAGGCGTTTACCTATATGACTATGATGGAAATAAAATCATTGATTTTTCTTCCGGGTTAATGAACGTAAATATTGGTCACGGAAATCAGCGTATAACCGATGCAGTGGTTAGGCAAATGCAAGAAGTAAGTTATGTTACACCAAGCTGTGTTACCAAAGTGAGAGGTGAGCTGGGAAAAAAATTATCTGAAATTTGTCCAGGCGATTTAAATAAAGCATTCTTTACTTTATGTGGAGCCACTTCTATTGAAAATGGAATCAAACTGGCAAGGCTGTATACCGGAAGGCATAAAATATTAAGTCGTTATCAATCTTATCATGGTGCTTCCATTGGAGCGATTTCTGCAAGTGGCGATCCTCGCAGAATTCCTGTGGATGTTCAACAGGCACCTAATTTCGTACACTTTGATTTGCCTTATTTCTATCGCTGGGAATATGGGGAAGAAAACTTATTGAAAGAAGCAGTCGCTCAACTAGAACGTATAATAGCTTATGAAGGTCCCGCAACTATTGCGGCAATTTTGCTTGAAGGAGAGTCGGGGTCTTCGGGTTGTTTACAATATCCAAAAGGTTACCTTAAAGCAGTAAGAGAAATTTGCAACCATCATGGCATATTATTAATTATGGATGAAGTGATGAGTGGTTTTGGTCGTACTGGCAAATGGTTTGGATTTGAAAATCATGGAATCATTCCGGATATGATTGCTATGGCAAAAGGATTGACATGTGGTTACCTGCCTTTTGGATGCCTAATGGTTTCGGATAAAATTGCAGCTAAATATGACGATGCAATGTTACCATTGGGATTAACTTATTCTGCTCATCCTGTAAGTTGTGCCGCTGCTTTGGAAACACTGAAGATTTATGAAGATGATAATTTAATTGAAAATGCTGCTGTAATGGGCTCATATGTTACAGAAAGAATGAAAGAACTATTTGCTAAACATCCTTCGATTGGTAATTTCAGAACAACCGGATTACTGGGTTGTATAGAATTGGTAAAGAATAGAACCACTAAAGAACCTATGGCTCCTTTTAATGCAAAGCCTGATGAGATGGCTGTAATGAATAAAGTGGCAGCAAAAATAAGAGAATTGGGTATGTATACTTTTGTAAGATGGAGTTATATATTTGTAGCGCCTCCGTTATGTGTAACAAAAGCACAGATCGATGAAGGACTTGCTATTATCAGCGAAGCCATTAAAATGGCTGATGAGCATGTAAATTAAACAATCAAAACAAAATCATGAATCATTCACAAGAATCTAATACATCGTTAATCAATGATGATTTAGCTCCAATTTCTCAATCCAATCGAAAATGGGGAACATGGAATTATGCCGCATTGTGGATTAGTATGAGTTTATGTATTCCAACCTATATGTTGGCTAGTTCTTTAATAGAAGGAGGAATGAACTGGTGGCAATCAATCTTAACAATATTCATCGGCAACTCGATTGTATTGATTCCTATGATTTTGAATGGACATGCTGGAGCTAAATACGGCATTCCGTTTCCTGTTTTTGTAAGAGCCAGTTTTGGAACAAAAGGGGCTAATATTCCGGCAATGCTTCGCGCAATAGTTGCCTGCGGTTGGTTTGGTATTCAAACATGGATTGGAGGCGCTTCTCTTTATAATTTAATCAGAGCTTGGAATCCTTCTCTCGCTGAAATTGACAACAGTTCATTGTTTCCTCAGGCATTACCCATGATTTGTTTTTTATTGTTTTGGTCGCTGAATATGTTTATCGTTCATAAAGGTGTTGAGAGCATAAAAAAATTATTGGTATTCAAAGCGTTTTTCCTTCCTGTAGCCGCGTTTGCTTTGTTAATATGGGCTATATGGGCAGCTAAAGGATTAGGGCCTATACTAGATCAGCCTTCCAAATTTGAAACCAATGCGGATTTCTTTGCTTTCTTTTTTCCGGCACTAACGGGAATGGTTGGATTTTGGGCAACATTATCATTGAATATTCCGGATTTCACGAGATATGCTACTTCACAGAAAGCGCAGGTAAACGGACAAATCATCGGCTTGCCACCAGCCATGACTTTTTTTGCTTTTGTTGGTGTGATTGTTACTTCATCAACGGCTATTATTTACGGACATACAGAATGGGATATAGTAAAATTGGCCGGAAAGTTCGACAGTAAAATTATGGTAAGCATTGCGATGATTGGAATTATCATTTCAACCCTGGCAACGAATATTGCAGCGAATATTGTTAGCCCTGCCAATGATTTTGCCAATTTAGCTCCTCAAAAAATAAATTTCAGAATAGGTGGTTACATCACTGGTGTGGTTGGGATTTTAATCATGCCCTGGAAATTGATTGCTGATCCTAATGGCTATATTTTTACTTGGTTGATTGCTTATTCAAGTTTGCTTGGACCCGTTGGTGGAATCATGATCGTGGATTACTTTTTCATTCGCCATAAGAATTTAATTGCTGAAGATTTATACCGTCATAATGGAGCATATCGCTACAACAATGGTTATAACATAAAAGCAATTGTTGCTTTGTTGCTGGGCATAATTCCCAATGTTCCGGGATTTTTATTGCAAATAAAATTAATTAGTGCTGAAGCATTTCCAACCTGGATTAGTCATTTATACAATTATGCATGGTTTGTAGGTTTTGCCGTGAGTGGTCTTTTGTATTATTTCATGATGAGAAATAAAAAATAAATTATGTCTGTATTAATAAAGAATGGAAGAATTATTACCGCTACCGATGATTATGTAGCGGATATTTTTATTGAAGATGAAGTGGTTGTTGCTATTGGAAAAAATCTCAGTCATCAAGCGGATACTGTGATTGATGCCTCCGGAAAATTAGTAGTACCCGGTGGTGTTGATCCGCATGTGCACTTGGAAATGCCTTTTATGGGAACTTTTTCCAGTGATACTTATGAAACAGGCACCAGAGCTGCTTTATATGGCGGTACGACTACTGTGATTGATTTTATTTTACAAAAACAAGGCAATAGTTTGCAGGCTGCATTTGATGAATGGAGTGGCAGAGCTAACGGTAACGCAGTAGGTGATTACAGTTTTCATATGGCTGTTACAGATTTCAATGAAAACACGAAGCAAGAAATTAAAACCATGATTGAAAAAGAAGGCATTACTTCTTTTAAAACTTTCATGGCTTATAAAGGTGCGTTGATGATCAATGACACCCAGATGATTGGTTTGATGGAAGAAGTGAAAAAGCATGGAGGATTAATCAATGTTCATGCTACTAATGGTGATATTATTGATTATCTCGTTCTGAAACATAAAAACGAAGGAAAGTTATCTCCTTTGTATCATTATTTATCACAACCCGAAGTAACAGAAGCTGAAGCCAGTGAACGCTTTGTAGAAATGTCGGGTTATACCGGTTGTCCGGGCTATATCGTGCATCTTACCTGCGAAGGCGCCTTGAATGCTGTTAGAAATGCATTATATAAAAATCAAAAAGTTTTTGTTGAAACCTGCATTCAATATTTGTTATTGGATGCAAGCCTGTATGAAAAGAATTTTGAAGGCGCAAAATGGGTGATGAGTCCGCCATTGCGTGAAAAGAAAGACCAGGCTACATTGTGGGCAGGCATCAATCAGGGAATTGTACAAGTGGTGGCAACCGATCATTGTCCTTTTATGTGGGAACAAAAATTGATGGGCAAAGACGATTTTTCAAAAATTCCAAACGGTCATCCTGCAATAGAAAACAGAATGGAGTTATTGTTCAGCGAAGGTGTAATGAAAAATAAAATCACGCTGAATAAATTCGTTGAAGTGTCAAGTACCAATGCGGCAAAAATATTTGGCATGTTTCCTAAGAAAGGAACTATTGCTGTTGGTAGCGATGCTGATATCACCATTATTGATGCCAATGAAAAACATTCCTTGTCTTCGTCTACGCATCACATGAATGTTGATTACAGTGGTTATGAAGGATGGGAACTGACCGGAAAGATAAAAACTGTTTTGCTCAGAGGCAAGATTGCTATCGATAACAATCAATGTCATGTCAATAAGGGCTACGGTCAATTTATTAAAAGAAATAAAGTTTCACAGTATATTTAAAATCAAAAATCACCATGCCAAGAATGATAAAATCGGGTTTGATTCAAATGAGTTTGCCCAAAACAGAAGGAGAAGGTACGATAGAAGAAATCAAGGAAGCGATGTTTCAAAAACATGTCCCATTGATTGAAGAAGCCGGAAAGAAAGGGGTTCAGATTCTTTGCTTTCAGGAGATTTTCAACACACCATATTTTTGTCCGGGTCAGGATCCTAAATGGTATGCTTCAGCTGAGGCTGTGCCTGGGCCAACGACTCACAGAATTGCAGAATATGCAAAGAAGTACAACATGGTTATCATTGTTCCGGTTTATGAAAAAGAACAATCTGGTGTTTTGTATAATACAGCTGCGGTAATTGATGCCGATGGAACTTACTTAGGAAAATATCGCAAGAGTCATATTCCACATACCGGTGGGTTCTGGGAAAAATTCTTCTTTAAGCCTGGAAACCTTGGCTATCCTGTATTTCAAACAAAGTACGCTAAAGTTGGAGTTTACATTTGCTATGACAGACACTTTCCTGATGGCGCCAGGTGCCTGGGATTAAATGGCGCTGAAATTGTTTACAATCCTTCTGCTACAACTGTAGGCCAGTCGCAAAACTTATGGAAGTTAGAACAGCCTGCTCACGCAGTGGCTAATGGATATTTTATGGGTTGTATTAATAGAGTAGGTATAGAAGCACCATGGAATCTTGGAAAATTTTATGGCACTTCTTATTTTGTAAATCCCATCGGTGAAATATTTGCTACAGCATCTGAAGATAATGACGAATTGCTGATTGCCGATTTTGATCTGGATATGATTGATACGGTAAGAAGCAAATGGCAGTTTTTTAGAGACAGAAGACCGGAAACATACGGAGCGATAACGCAACTTTAATATCTTAATAAATATATAGTACATGTCTATCACCAACAACAGACTTTCCAAAGAACAATACGAAAAGAATTTTGCAGACATACATCCACCATTTGAAAATAAAGATGCAGCATTGGTGGAAGCCAACAGATGTTTGTTTTGTTATGACGCGCCTTGTATGAAAAGTTGTCCTACAAGTATTGATGTTCCTAAGTTTATCAAACAAATTACTACTGAAAATATCAAAGGGAGTGCGCACACTATTTTTTCATCAAACATCATGGGAGCAGGTTGCAGCAAAGTTTGTCCGGTAGAAAAATTATGTGAAGGCGCTTGTGTTTACAACTTAATGCACGAAGAACCTATTCCCATTGCCAAATTACAACGTTATAGTACTGAATTGGCTATGGAAAAGAAATGGCAATTGTTTACCAGAAAACAAAACACTGGTAAAAAAGTAGCCATTGTAGGTGCAGGTCCTGCAGGGTTAAGTTGCGCACATGTATTATCACGCGAAGGAATAGATGTAACTATTTATGAAAAAGAAAAACAAGGCGGCGGCTTAATGACTTATGGCATTGCTGCGTATAAAGTAACGCCACAGTTTTGTAAAGATGAAGTAGATTATATTTTGTCTATTGGTGGTATCGAAATAAAATACGAACAGGAGTTAGGAAAAAATATCACTCTTGAAGAACTCCAAAAAAATTATGATGCTGTATATCTTGCCATCGGTGTGGGTTTGGCGCGTCAATTGGAAATTTCGGGTGAAAATATGGAAGGTATGGTGGATGCGATTAGCTTTATTTATGACATCAGAAACAATGGATTCAGTAAAGTGCCTGTAGGTGATAAAGTAGCCGTCATTGGTATGGGTATGACAGCCATTGATGCCGCAACACAAGCAAAGCGCCTCGGTGCATCTGAGGTAACAATGTTATATAGACGAACACAGGACGAGATGCCTTGTACACAAGTAGAGCTGGATATTGCTATGTTAGATGGCTGTAAAATCATCTGGCTAGCTGCACCTAAAGAAGTAATTGGTGAAAATGGAAAGGTCACTCATCTGGTTGCAGAAAAAATGAAGTTAGGTGAATCTGATGCTTCAGGAAGAAGATCACCTGTTGCAACAGGAGAAACATTTACAATAGCAGTTGACATGGTTATTAAAGCGGCAGGTCAGACTCCGTATCAATCATTGGTAACAACAAATAATTTAGAAAACCAAAACGGCAAACTCAAAGTCAATCATTCACTTACAAACATCAAAGGCGTTTTTGCAGGAGGTGATTGTGTAAATGGAGGCAGAGAAGTGGTCGATGCGGTTCAGGCAGGGAAGGATGGAGCGAAAGCGATACTAGATTTTATGTTGAATGTTGAATGTTGAGTGATGAATGATGAATGTTGAGTCTTTTATTTTGAGTGTTGAGTGATGAATATTTCATGTTTTGTGATCAGTATTGATTGATGATTGTAAATGTTTAGTTTATGAAAACTGAAAATAAGATATCAGAGTTAAGTTTTGAATTTTCATTATTGATAATTGAACTATATAAAAAATTAATTGATCAGAAAGAATATGTGTTATCTAAGCAATTACTTAGAAGTGGAACCAGTATAGGAGCAAATGTGGAAGAGGCCAATGCAGCACAAACTAAAAAAGATTTTATCACAAAAATGTCAATTGCTTCCAAGGAGGCAAGAGAATCAAAATATTGGCTGAGACTATTAGATAAAAGTGAATTAGTTAAACTGGATTATACTATTCCACTTGAAAAAATAAATCATATCATTAATATTTTGACAAAAATTGTAAAGACATCACAAGAGTCATTATCGAAATAACATAATCAATCAATATTCAAAATAAAAAAAAGCATAATAATCATTTAAGATTCAACATACACCATTCAAAATAAACTCAAATATTCATTCAACACTCAACTTACAACATTCAAAATAATATCATATGGCTGACATAAGATCAAACTTCCTAGGCATAAAATCTCCCAATCCTTTTTGGCTTGCAAGTGCTCCACCAACGGATAAAAAGATAAATGTACTTCGCGCGTTTGAAGCAGGATGGGGCGGAGTAGTATGGAAAACTTTAGGTTCTCAGGTTAAGAATGTTTCATCAAGATATTCTGCAGTTAATTATGGAGGTCATAAAATTATGGGCTTTAATAATATTGAATTGATCAGTGATCGTCCATTAGACATTAATCTCAAAGAAATCATTGAGTGTATTAAATTATTCCCCGACAGAGCAATGATTGTTTCTTTAATGGCGGATAATGATAAAAAAAGCTGGCACGAATTAATTAAAAAAGTGGAAGATACCGGCGCTCATGGATTGGAATTGAATTTTGGTTGCCCTCATGGAATGACGGAAAGGGGCATGGGCGCAGCAGTTGGTCAAGACCCGGAAATCGCAAAGATGGTGGTAGAATGGGTGATGGAAAAAGCAACCATACCTGTGATTACCAAGCTTACTCCTAATGTTCATTCTGTTGTGCCAACAGGCAAAGCAGTTGTGGAAGCAGGAACCAACGCATTATCATTGATTAATACTATTCAATCTGTAACCGGCGTTGATTTAGACACATTGGTTCCTAATCCTTATGTTGCCGGAAAGAGTGTCTATGGCGGCTATTGCGGACCTGCGGTAAAACCTATCGCCTTAAAATTCTTGACTACCATTGCTCAAAATGAAACTACTAAAAAAGTTCCGGTTTCGGGTATTGGTGGTGTTAGTACTTGGAAAGATGCGGTTGAATTTATGTTACTCGGTGCTAGCAATGTTCAGGTATGTACTGCAGCTATGAAACATGGTTTCAGAATTGTGGAAGATATGATTGAAGGGCTGAACAACTGGATGGATGAAAAAGGGTTTAATACGTTAGAAGATTTTATTGGTAAGTCTGTTGAAAATATAGTTCACTGGGAAGATCTTGATATTAATTATCATCATATCGCTAAAATCAATCAGGATAAATGTATCCATTGTGGATTGTGTTACATTGCTTGTGAAGATACTTCTCATCAAGCCATTGATTTGGCTCAAGGCAAACCTTACAATACGTATTCTATTAAAGATGAAGAATGTGTGGGTTGTAATTTATGTCAGTTGGTTTGTCCGGTTGATAGTTGTATCACCATGGAAGAACATCGGATTGCACCTGAATACATCAACTGGATTGAATATCAGAAAAGAGGTCTTCCATTAAATGATCATTAAACCCAGAATTTGTAGTTGAAGTTTATTACAACAAAATAATGCTACAAATACAAGTGTTTGATTGATATTTTGATCTCAACATAATTCATTATGCTCTTGTCCAAAATATCGGCTTAACTGCAAGTCTTTATTGCTTTTTTCCTTTCATCACGTTTTCAACTGAAAAATATGGGCTAAAATAAGCAGCTATTTTTTTATAAACATTTTATTCAAAGTACTTCCTGAATTTGTTTCCAACTGAAGCAGATAAGTTCCAGCAGCAAGTTTATTTAAATCATATATCGTCCAGTTATTAAATCCCTTATCCAGAGATTTCTTCATTTTAGTTACCGTTTGACCTATACTATTGATAATGCGGATTGTTATTTCTTCTTTTTCTGCTAATTGTAAAGTGATGTTCAATTCGTTAACTACTGGATTGGGTATTATCTCCAACGTATAATTAGCTTTGCAAACTGAATTTACAATGATGAATGAACTGTAAATAAGATTTCCATTTGGTTCAATCATTTTTATTCTGAAGTAAGCAGGCTTTGAATTAAAATTCTCGTAATTGTAATTATAGATATTGTTATTTAAAAAAGTAGGGAATACAGAAGCGATTCTTGTGTAATTCAATCCATCATTGCTGTATTCGAGTTCATAGTTAACCAAATTTATTTCATTGGTGGTCTTCCATTGTAAATGAAACACGCAATTATTATCAGCATATCCTTCAAACGAAAGCAGATTTACGGGTAAAATAATTTCATTTGCAATGGTGCCCGTTTGATTTAACACCCAATTGTTGGGATCAATGGTAATATTGTTTGGATTTTTTTTGTATGCGAATTTAAAAACCTGATTATTGGCTAATAGGTTCACCAAAACGGTTGTATCTCCCTGCAAAGAATTTATTTTTAATTCAAGCAGTCCTTTAAAAAATGGTGTAACAGTTGGGGCGCTTGTATTTTCATTTACCAACAATAAAATAGTATCTGCATTAGGTTTAAAATAAGTAATATTAATAGTTGGATAACCTTCTCCGTAATACCATTGATTAAAGAAGTCAGTAAAGCTTCTTCCGCAAGTGTTTTCAGCAATTTGCCTGAAGTCTTCTGCTGTTGCCACAGAGTCTTTGAATGCCGTCTGATAGTTTTTAAGAGTAGCGAAGAAGAGATTGTCGTTTTGCATTTCGAATCTTAAGTTATGAATAATGGCAGCGCCTTTATCATAACTTAATCTGCCGTTGAAAATCCTGTTTTCGTCATATACTGATGCGTCAGGAACATAAACACTACCATTAGCCGCACTCATTGCACTGCTGTGAAAATATTGCATGTAACTGGCAGGATTGTTTGAAGGGAATAACGAAGGAAGTTTTTCTATCATCAAATATTCCGAATAACTGGCAAAGCCTTCATTGAGCCAGATGTCATTCCAGCGGGCACAGGTAACATTGTCGCCAAACCACTGATGACCAAGTTCATGGGCAATAACGGCAGATCCAAAATTAGTTAATGTAGTCATGGTTTGATGTTCCATACCACCGCCAATTGTAGCCATCGAATGGCCATATTTTTCATTGCTGAAAGGGTACAAGCCATAAAGTTCACTTTGTTTCTCAATGAAAGCAGGAGTCATATCCAGAATCGTTCTTATTGAATTGAAATAAGCAGAATCATCAACAAAATAATGTTGAATTAAAATAGAGTCAGGTGCAATAGCAGCAGGTTTTGCGTAATTTAAATACTCCATATAATTTCCTACAGCGATACTGGGCATATAATAATTCATTGGATAATTTGTTTTCCAGCGATATCTTACTTTTGAATTTGGCAAAGCGTCTATCCCTTCAAGTACACCATTGGATCCAACTTTATTTACATTGCTGGTTGTTACCCAGATATCTGCAGAATCAATTTTATCCGTAAGGATTTGTTTACAGGGAAACCATTCTCTTGCCTGAAAACTTTCTGAAACTGTAGCTACATAATTTAAACCATTTGATGTAGTCCCAGAATAAACACCGTATGAGTTTGAAGTGCCATGGTAATATATCAAAGCATTAATGTAGTTACCTGAATTCACTGCCGGACTAAGTGGTACGAAAATATGGTCATTAGATTGAGTGTATAATTTCCTGTCTCCATTTATCAGTATAGAGTCCACAATCATAGTGGATCTTAATTCTGTAATAAAAGTATCAAGAGATTGTTTCACCAAAGAATTAGTCAATGCGCTTCCTGAAATGTTATTACTTCCTGTTTCTGCAGCGATATCGAGTTTCAGATATTTTACATCGTATTTATTCATGGATTCATATTGATAATATTGAACTCGCTGTGTATAATTGTTATGTAAAGCACTAATGCGTTTTTTAGAACATTCATTTTCATGTTGAGCAAATGAGTAATTAAAATATAGTAGCAATGTCAATATTGAAATCAAATTTTTCATTTATCAAATTTTAATCAGATCAAAGTTAGTATATAGCAACAACCGAATATTATAATTATTATCGCTGAATTTAACTATTTCAATATATTTACTGAAATTATTTAAAGTGAAAATAAATACAAAAAGACTTCAGCAGCATTTTGAATCAATGAGTGAAATTGGAAAAATTGGAGAAACGGGTACTTGTCGTCCTGCTCATACTGATACCGAAAAAAAAGCTTTTACAATCGCCGCTGGGTGGATGAAAGATGCTGGCATGAAAACCCGAATAGACAATTTTGGAAATCTTATTGGAAGGCTCGAAGGCAAAGATTCAACTTTGCCTGTTTTAATGATGGGTTCACATCTAGATTCTCAGCCTTATGGTGGAAGGTTTGATGGCGTTGCTGGTGTTTTATGTGCTATAGAAGCGGTTACTACTTTAAAAGAAAATGGAATTGTACCGAATCGTTCTATAGAAATTATTTCTTTTGCTGATGAAGAAGGATGGCGTTTTAATAAAGGATTGTTTGGGTCAAGAGGTATTTTAGGAAAGCTTGAAGATGGGGAATTAAGCCGAAAAGATAAAGATGGAATTACAAGAGAACAGGCACTGAAAGATTTCGGATGTGATATCACCCGATTTAAAGATTCGGAATATGCAGCAGGAAGTATTTACTGCTTTTTAGAACTTCACATAGAACAGGGCCCCGTCTTAGATATTGCTAACAAACCAATTGGAATAGTTACCGGCATCTCGGGACCGCTTTGGCTAACTGTAAAGCTTAAAGGCGTAGCGGGTCATACGGGTTCAGTACCAATGCCTCTTCGTAAAGATGCATTGCTGGGTGCTGCTGAAATTATTGTAGCGGTAAATGAAATTGCTTCCCAGATTCCTGGAGATCCTACTGTAGGAACAGTGGCCACTATTAATGTATTTCCGGCCAGTCGAAATATTATTGCTGAAGAAGTTGAGTTTACTATTGACCTCAGAGACATAGATCTTGATAGAAGACACCGTTATGAAAAACAATTAATAGACAAAATTAATGCCATCACAGAAAAAAGAGGATTAACCTATTCTATAAAAGAAGATACAAATAGCGAGCCTCGCTATTGCGCCGACTGGATTAAAAATATTATTAAAGACAATTGTATAAAACTATCACTTGATGCTCCGGAATTAATGAGTGGTCCATTTCATGATTCACTTGCGTTGTCTTATGCCTGTGATTATGGGATGATTTTTATTAGATGTAAAGATGGAATCAGCCACAATCCAATGGAATATTCTTCATATGAAGATCTTGCATTGGGTACAGAAATTTTATATGGAACTGTTTTAGATATATTAGACAAGAAATAGTCATTTTGTTTTTTAATAATTCTTCAACCAATTCTTATAATTGAATTATTGTTTATATCAACTTTTTTGTCAGATAAAAATGGGTTATTTCTTTTATTATAGCCTTATTGGTAGTAGCTTTGTAAGTCAGAAACATTCGTTATTTTGAAGTCAATTCGGGTTCGTTATTTTTCAATTATTTTTTTAGTGATTTTGCATTTATTTCCGAATGCTATAATTGCTCAATGTGCCAATCCTATCAACACATTTCCTTATAATGAAAACTTTGAAGCTACAAATGGGAATTGGGTAAGATCATCAAATCTTCATTGGGATTGGGGTTCTATTGTTCCTGGAGGAAAATCAATAATTACGGCTGCAGGAGGAGGACAAAAATGTTGGATAATTGGAGGTTTCAGCGGAGCTAATTATAGCAGTGGAACTTCTAACTTACAAAGTCCTTGTTTTGATTTTACTACTTTGGTTAATCCGGAAATTACTTTTAAAGTAATCTGGGAAACCGAGCATACCTACGATGGAGTAAATCTTGAATATTCAACTGATCAGGGAAATACCTGGACAATATTAGGCTCTCAAAATTCAAATGCCAATTGTGCTGGAGTTAATTGGTATAATTCTGGTTCTGTAAGATTTTTAAATTACACTCCTGCTTGGTCGGGTAGTGTTTTGCCTGGTTCCACCGGGAATTGTCAAAGTGGTTTCGGAAGCGGTCAGTGGTTAACAGCCAGGCATAAACTAAATATGCTTGCCGGACTAAACAAAGTAATTTTCAGATTTTCATTTGGTGCCGGAACAGTATGTAATGATTATGAAGGATTTGCTATCGATGATATTTGCATAAAAGAAATAGCAGCTAATGGCGCCGATTTTAATTATAATTGTATAGGAAACAATGCAGTTAATTTTATAAATAATTCATCGTATTGTCAAACTTCAATTTCATGGAATTTTGGAGATCCACTTTCAGGCGCTTCAAATACTTCAACTTTGGATAATCCTTCTCATACTTTTTCTGCACCTGGTTCTTATTTGGTAACACAGACTGTAACTTTTTCAAATATTCCTGTGTCTGTAAAAACAGCAACAATAAATATTTTGGGAGTAACGCCAGCCATAACGCAAAGTTTACTTTGTTATGGGGATCATAATGGAACGATTACAGCGAATGCATCAGGTGGAACAGGTTTGTATAATTATTCATGGGATACCAACCCGATTCAGCAAACATCAAGCATTACAGGTTTGTCTGCAGATACATATACAGTTAGTGTTTCAGCTACAGATGCCTGTCCGGCTTCTGCTTCAGTTAGTTTGGTGGAGCCTTCCCAAATTAACATTGATCATACTATTGTTGATGCGACTTGTAACTTAAATAATGGAAGTATTCAAACTATTGTCAGTGGTGGAACAGGTTCATATATTTATTTGTGGTCTAATGGAGAATCTACTGTTTCTATTGCTGATTTAAATGCAGGGTCTTATAATTTGTTGGTTACAGATGCCAATAATTGCTCAGCAAATACAGGGATGCTGACTATAAACAACAATATCATTCCAGCGCATATTGATTTAGGTGGAGATACAACAATTTGTCCGGGTCAAACTATTTTATTGCAGCCTGGAAATTTTGCCCAATATCTTTGGCAGAATAATTCTAATGCCTCTACATTTCTTGTAACCCAAACGGGAGCTTATTCAGTAGAGGTTACCAATGCTGCCGGATGCAAAACTACCGGTGCTATAAATGTAGTTGTTGATTGTAAGGGAGTTTATTTTCCATCTTCTTTTACTCCCAATGGGGATCATTTAAACGATGAATTTGGCCCTGTAGGTGATGTTGGCGGAATGAGCGAATTCTCAATGTTTATTTATAATCGCTGGGGTCAGTTGGTATTTTCTACGACTAATCCTTTCGAGAAATGGAATGGAAAATATAATAGTAAAGTTTTTGCTTTAGAAACTTTTGTTTGGATGGCCAGATATAAATATATGGGAGAAAAATTTCCGTATAAAAAAGGATTCGTTACAATCATTCGGTAATTTTATAAATTACAATTGGTATAAATCAGCCAAAAATAAATACTCATTATAGTTTTTTAATTTCAAATGAGTATACGTCAGATTATAAAATGAGGCAAAATAAAAAATTCAAATGAAACAGTTTATTTTATTATTTCTTGTTTTTAGTTCATTTTTTTCTTTAGCTCAACAAAGCCGATATGGTTGTCTTACCGTAACTTCAGAAAGAGGTGATAAGTTTTTTATGTATTTAAATGGAGTTAAAATTAACTCAAAGCCCGAATCCAGTATTCGGGTTGAAAAATTGTTTACTGTTTTCTATGCATTAAAAATAGAGTATGATGATGCCAGTCATTATACCATTACAAAAGACAAATTATTTGTTTGTAACAAAAAAGGTGAATTGAGAGATTTCGTTTATGATTTAATTCGTGATGAAAGTGAAATGAAATTGGTTTTCAAATCTATGACGCAAGTAAACTTTGATTATGTTGCTCCTGAAAATATGTTTGTCTATGATTTTAGCACAATGGAAAAGGTTGATGTCAGTCAAGAGAAACAAAACAAAAGTAATTCAGTTGTTGCAACAAAAAAATCGACCGGAGATATGGATTCAATCAGTTATTCCGGACTACAAACTACTAAAAAAGCTAACAGTGAAGTTAACGTAAATGTCGTGAATGCGCTTGTAATCATGGAGCCCAGAAATTGGGTTTGTAAAAATGAATGGCCAATGTGGAAGGCGGATTATGAAATAGCACTAAAAGAAATATCCTCAGAGAAATCTGAAAATCAGAAATTAAAAATGGCTAAAAATCTCTCGACAAAAAATTGTCTGACCACTGATCAGGTTTTTGAAACAGCCGAATTGCTTTCGGTTGAGTCAGACAGACTGGAATTTATAAAGGCTGCATATAATCATACTATAGATATTAAAAATTCACTCAAGCTGCTTGGTTTATTTACAGACGACAAAATCAAGTCTTCATTTACCTATTTTATTACTCATTGATAAAATAGAATATGTGAAAATTTAATTTAGTAAGCACTTTTATTTACTTTTGTAATCAGTTTAAATATTTATTATTATGAAAAATCTCTGCTTAATTTTAGCTTTTTTGGTTCCGGCTTTTTGCATAGCTCAAATGCAGTCTTATGGAAATCTAACCGTCTTTTCTGAAGATGGAGATAAGTTTTATTTGATACTAAATGGTGAAAAACAAAATGATGAAGCTCAGACCAATATCAGAGTTGAGGAACTGAATCAACCTTATTATAGTGCAAGAATAATTTTTGAGGATAAATCATTAGCAAGCATTACAAAAAACAATTTAATGATTGTTGATGCTGATGCAAAATTTATGGATGTTACTTATAGAATCAAAAAGGATAAAAATAAAAAAGTAAAGTTGAACTATTATTCCATGATTCCTGTTCAGCCTGATTTTATTCCTCCATCTGGTATGTATGTTCGCCAGTTTGGTCAGCCTGGTCAGCCAGGTCCTCAAACTATTATTCAGCAACCAGTTCAGGTTCAGGGAGGAGGAAGACAAACCACCACCACTACGACTACCACTACAACAAATAACAATACAATTGGTGCGAGTGTAAATGTTCCGGGTATGAATATGAATATTTCAATTTCAGACCCCGATATGGATACACATTCTACAACTACTACAACTCATCAAACCACCACAACCCATTCTGGAGGTCATCAGCAACAACAACAGCAACAGCCACAATATACTGGAAATTGCAATGGATGGCCTATGAGTGCAACTGATTTCGGATCGGCATTGTCAACAATCAAAGAATCCAGTTTTGACGACACAAAACTATCCACAGCAAAAGCAATTGCTTCTTCTAATTGTTTAACCTGTGATCAAATTGTACAAATTTGCAACCAATTTAGTTTTGAAGAAAACAAATTAGCATTTGCAAAGCACGCATTTAAATTCACAACAGATCCTAAAAACTATTTTAAAGTAAATAATGTCTTTTCATTTTCTTCAAGTAAAGAAGAGTTGAATGACTTTATACAAGGGCATTAATTATTTCAAATTCAAGGAAGCCTTTTTTAATGCCTTTATAAAGGTATTTTAAAAGGCTTTTTTTTGTTCCTATCTTTATGGTAATTAATAAAAATGGCAGGAAAGAAAGAAACATCAGTCAAAGACTTTATTGAAGTAATTGGTGCACGTGAGCATAATCTGAAAAATATCGACATACAAATTCCTAAGAACAAACTTGTTGTATTTACAGGTGTCAGTGGAAGTGGCAAGTCGTCACTTGCATTTGATACTATTTACAATGAAGGGCAGAGGAGGTATATGGAAAGTTTTTCTGCATACGCACGCCAGTTTGTTGGCGATATGGAAAGGCCGGATGTAGATAAGATATCAGGTTTATCTCCTGTAATTTCAATTGAACAAAAAACAACCAACAAGAATCCCCGAAGCACAGTAGGTACCATTACAGAAATTTATGATTTCCTTCGATTGCTATATGCGCGCATTGGTGAAGCATACAGTTATAATACAGGAAAAAAAATGGTTAAGTTTAGTGAAGAAGAAATTGTACAATCTATTTTCAATAAATTTAAAGGAAAAAAAATTAGTTTACTCGCGCCACTGGTTAGGGGAAGAAAAGGGCATTACAGAGAATTATTTGAAGACATCAGAAAAAAAGGATTTTTAAAAGTGAGAGTAGATGGTGAAGTGCTTGATCTTGTTCCAAGGATGCAGTTAGATCGCTATAAGGTTCATGATATTGAAGTGGTAGTAGACAGAATGCAAGTAACCGATGAAATGAAATTGAGGATTAGTCAGAGTGTACAGAAAACATTGCAGTTAGGGAAAGAGCTATTGTTTTTATTGATTAATGATAACAATGATGTTGTTCAATACAGCAAGCAGCTAATGTGTATTGAAACCGGAATAAGTTATGAAGAACCTTCTCCAAATGCTTTTTCTTTCAATTCGCCGTATGGTGCTTGTTCGGTTTGCAAGGGCTTGGGAACTGTATATCAGATAAACATGAATGCAGTTATTCCTGATCAAATGATTAGCATAAAAGCCGGAGGAATTGTTCCTCTTGGAGAAGAAAGGGATGCACAGGTATATAAACAACTTATTCAATGGGCGAAGAAAAATAAAATCAGCCTGGATAAACCCATAAAAGATCTCTCTGAGAAATCATTAAATCTGGTATTGTATGGAGTAGAAGAAGTTAATGCAGATAAAATAAATGAAATAGAGGAAGGTGAAAATAATTCTAATATTTATGAAACCGAATACGAAGGAGTCTTAAATATGATTAAAAGATGGTTTACTTCCACTTCAACCAGTGAAGCAATAAGAGAATGGGTGGAACAATTTATGTCGCTTACGCCTTGCCATGCATGCAATGGAACAAGATTAAAAATATCCAGTCTTTGGTTTAAGATTGATGAAAAAAATATTTCAGAATTGAGTGCAATGGACTTGGATAAATTAGGTTTATGGTTTGAAACTATTGAAAAGAGATTAAGTGCAAAGCAAAATAACATTGCTAAAGATGTGTTGAAAGAAATTAGAGAACGGCTTCGCTTTTTATTGGATGTGGGACTTTCTTATCTTACTTTATACCGACCGTCCAGAAGCCTTAGTGGCGGAGAATATCAACGTATTCGTTTAGCAACTCAAATAGGCTCTCAGTTACAGGGTATAACGTATATTCTGGATGAGCCTAGTATTGGTTTGCATCAAAGAGACAATCAACGATTGATATCCGCTTTGCAAAATTTAAGAAATATCGGAAACAGTGTTTTAGTTGTGGAGCATGATAAAGACATTATGCTGGCAGCAGATTATCTGGTTGATATTGGTCCAAAAGCAGGCATACATGGTGGAAAAATAGTGGCACAGGGCACACCTCAGGAAGTGCTTGATTCAGGATCTGAAACTGCGCAATATTTAAATGGGAAAAAAAGAATTCCTGTTCCTGCAGAAAGGAGAAAGGGGAATGGGTTATTTATAGAATTAAAAGGCGCTAAAGGAAATAATTTAAAAAATGTTTCAGTTTCATTTCCATTAGGCAAATTAATTTTAGTAACGGGAGTGAGTGGCAGCGGAAAGTCGACATTAATTAATGATACACTATATCCAATTCTAAGTAATTTTTGTTATCATTCAAAAGCATTGCCGCTAGAATATAAATCAATAAAAGGACTTGAAAATATAGATAAGGTTATCGAAATAGATCAAAGTCCTATTGGCAGAACGCCTAGAAGTAACCCGGCAACGTACTGTGGTTTTTTTACAGACATCCGTACTTTATTTGCAGCAGTTCCAGAAGCCAAAATTAGAGGGTACAATGCCGGAAGATTTTCATTCAATGTAAAGAGTGGCCGTTGTGAAATATGTGAAGGTGGTGGTATGCGCGTGATTGAAATGAATTTTCTTCCAGATGTTCAGGTGCATTGTGAAAAATGTAATGGAAAAAGATACAACAGAGAAACCCTTGAGATAAGATATAAAGGGAAATCAATTAGTGATGTGTTGAACATGACTGTTGATGAAGCTGTCAATTTCTTTAATGCGGTACCTTATATCTACCGAAAAATAAAAGTTTTACAGGAAGTAGGTTTGGGATACATAACGTTAGGGCAGAGTGCGGTTACCTTAAGTGGTGGCGAAGCACAAAGAGTAAAATTAGCTACCGAATTAGCTAAGCGAGATACTGGGAAAACTTTTTATATCCTTGATGAACCTACGACGGGGTTGCATTTTCAAGACATCAGCCATCTGCTTGACGTTTTGAACAAACTCGTGGACAGAGGCAACACTGTATTGGTAATAGAGCACAATCTCGACATGATTAAAGTTGCTGATCATATAATAGATATCGGACCCGAAGGCGGTGAAGGTGGTGGAAATGTTTTGTTTGAAGGAATACCTGAAAAAATGGCTGATTCCAAAATTGGATTTACATCAAAATATCTTAAGGCTGAATTATATCCCTAAAATTCTAGTGATTATTAGTAACGCAAGCTGTTATATAAAATAACGAAAAACATGCAGGCAATAATCAAAATGATTTTGTACAAAGAGGCTTTGTGTTTGTAAATGAGTTTCATAAGTTTTAATTTCTAAGATTAGCGGATTTTATTCTTTGTAATTTTCCTGGAAATAATTTTTTAATCATCAGGAATTAACGCTGAATCTATAACGAAGTATTACTTCTGTTATTGTGTAAAAACTAAAAAAATACGGTAGATATTTTAAGAAAACCAGTTGAAGGAAAGTAGGTTAAATAATGGACAATTCCATTGAAAACCTATAAGGAAAGTCAACAAATGCAAGTATGACAATAAAAAATGGGTAATTATAATTGCAATATCATTTCAATATGAGGAATATTGTCTTCAAGATATTCTTCTCCTGAAGTGAAAAAGCCAAGTGAGGAATAGAAATTTATCAAGTAACACTGGGCACTAATGCGGATGGATTTTATCTTGAATTGATTTACTGTTTTCTCAATAGCCAATTTCATTAAGTCTAGCCCAAAACCTTTCCTTCTGAAATCAGGATTGGTAACAACCCTTCCGATACTGGCTTCATCGTATGATAAACCAGGAGGAAGTATTCTGACATAAGCAACGAGTACATTATCAATTGTACCTAATAAATGGTAGCAGTTCTGATCTTTATAATCATTATCCAGATAAACACAATTTTGTTCAACAACAAAAACTTTGCTTCTCAGCCAAAGCAAATCGTAAAGTTCTGATGTAGTTAACTCGGAATAATGTTTGTAAGTCCAATCTATATTTTGCATAACAGGTTATTAATAACTGTAAATATCTTTCCAGCGTTCTTTTAAAAACTTTCTTGTTTCTTCTTCTCTTGCATTTTTTTGTGGCGAATAAAATCTAGTGCCAGAAATTTCTGAAGGAAGAAATTCCTGCAAGATAAAATTATCTGCAAATTGATGAGCATATTTATAATCTTTACCGTAATCCATTTGCTTCATCATTTTTGTAGGAGCGTTTCTCAGATGCAGGGGCACAGAAAGATCTCCTTTTTTTCTAACCGTATCCAAAGCATCTTCAATAGCCATATAAGAGGCATTGCTTTTTACAGAAGTTGCAAGATAGATAGCGCATTGAGATAAAATAATTCTGCTTTCGGGATAACCAATAATATTTACCGCCTGAAATGTACTATTGGCCAGTAATAATGCATTAGGGTTGGCATTGCCAATATCTTCACTGGCAAAGATGAGCATCCTCCGTGCGATAAATTTAACATCTTCGCCACCTTCAATCATTCTGGCTAGCCAATATACTGTGGCGTTAGGATCGCTTCCCCTCATGCTTTTTATAAATGCAGAAATGATATCATAATGTTGCTCGCCTTTTTTGTCGTATAAAGCAATTTTTTGTTGGGCAATTTGCATGACGATTTCATCAGTAATGGTATTTTCTGTTCCCAGATTGTCGGAAACAATTTCAAGAAGATTAAGGAGTTTCCTTGCATCGCCACCGGAAATTCTTATCAATGATGCTGTTTCTTTTAAATGTATTTTTTTTGATAAAAGGGTTTCATCTTTTTCAAGAGCCGTTTTTAGCAATTGGAATAAGTCATTTTCATCTAAAGCTTTTAATACATAAACCTGACATCTGCTGAGTAAAGCGCTATTGACTTCAAAAGAAGGATTTTCGGTTGTAGCTCCTATTAATGTGATGATTCCTTTTTCTACAGCTCCTAATAAAGCATCTTGCTGCCCTTTGTTGAAACGATGAATTTCATCTATAAAAAGTATGGCACCATTTTTTGATTTGGCATCTTCAATGACTTCCCTTATTTCTTTTACACCTGCAGCAATAGCACTTAATGAATAAAAAGGTTTTTCAAGCTTGTTGGCGATAATTCCTGCAATGGTTGTTTTGCCAACACCAGGAGGTCCCCACAAAATTATCGAGGGGATTTTATTATTTTCTATAGCTGTTCGAAGAATACTCCCTTTACCTGTTAAGTGCTGTTGACCCACTAAGTCATCCAGCGTATTTGGGCGAAGACGTTCTGCGAGAGGGGGTAGACTCATATAATAGTGTCAGTCCTATGGACTTTTAGTTGTTGTGATATTTTCTTTAAAAAAGTTTCAGTCCTACGGACTTGATTACAAACACAAAACAACAAATAAATTTTAATGATTTTGATAATGATTTTCCACATTAAACAACCAAAGTTTAATTTTTTGGCACAAGTAAGAAATCATACCCACAAAGTCCACAGGACTGACACAACTATAAAAGAAAGCAAACAACAACTAAATGTCCACAGGACTGACACTGTTGTAGGCTTCCCATTTTTAGTACAGTATAAAAGTAGAATATTTTATCATTATAATTCTATTTCTTCAACCTGTTGGGCGTAGTGTAGCGGAGGCGTAGCCGGAGCGTAACGAAGCCCAACAGGTTGAGTGTTTTTTTGTCTATACATTTTTGGCGATAATCCGTTCAGCGCGTCATGCGGTCTACTGCAATTGTAATCATCCACCCATAATTGTGTTACTTCTCTTACTTCATCAATAGAATCAAAGATATATGCGTCTAAGATATTATTTCTGTAAGTTTTATTAAATCTTTCGATGTAAGCATTTTGAGTAGGTTTGCCTGGTTGTATATATTTAAATTCAATTTCGTTTGCTCTGCTCCAAGATTGCGCAAGTTTAGCAACAAACTCTGGCCCGTTATCCATTCTGATTTTTTGAGGTTTACCATAGCGATTAATTAAATGTTTCAATACCCAAATAACACGACTGCTTTTCAATGAATAGTCGGTTTCAATGAATAATACTTCGCGATTGTAATCATCAATTACGTTAAAAGAACGAAATTTTGTACCGTTACTTAAAGCATCACTCATAAAATCAATACTCCATGTTTGTGTAAAGCCCTGCGGTACTTCTAGTGGTTCTTTAACTCTTACTGGAAGACGTTTCTTTACTTTGCGACGAAGCGGTAGTCCCATCTGTTTATACACCCGATGTAATTTTTTATGATTAACAATTGTACCTGCATTTCTAATGCGGTGATAACACTTCCAAAAACCTTCAACAGGGTTTTCTTTGGCAAGTCCTTCAAGCTGCTCCACAATATATCCGTCATTTTTGATAGATTGATAATGTAGGCTGCTCCTACTTAGTTTTAATAATCGACACGCCTTGCTGATGTCTTTTGGCCGCTCTACTCGCAGCTCATTAATAACTCTTCTTTTATCGCAAGGCTTTAAAGCTTTTTTTCAATGATGTATTTGGCTGTATCTAACTCCATGGCAAGATTTGCATACATCTTTTTTAAGCGGGCATTTTCTTCTTCAAGTTCTTTGATTCGTTTTAACTCGGTAGCTTCCATGCCGCCATAACGTTGTCGCCATTTATATAACGACGCTTTACTTACACCATGATCACGAGTGATTTCTTCTGCTGTTTTGCCATTGTCAAACTCCTTGAGAATGCTGGCAATTTGTGTGGGACTAAATTGGCTCTTTTTCATTTTTTTACGTGTTTAAAATTAAGACTTTTGTCTACTTTTAAAACGTACTATTTTAAGGGGAGCTTACATGACCAACTAAGCAACTTTCGAGTAGAAACATTCCGCTCTCGGTATGAACGCACTACATTCATCGCTTCGCCCAGTGGGCATCGCTTTTTTTTAAAATCTCAGTCTTGAATTCAAGCTCCAGGGCCTGATTCCCGATAATCTTCTTTAATCGAGCATTCTCTTCCTGTAATGCCCTGATCTCAGGGTCAATTTTTTGATACTGAGACTTTAAAGAAGAAACTCCGCCGGTGTTACTTGATTTTTCCAACGAAGAAAAACACTGTGTGACAAATTGTGCTTCCGCAAAGTTTGTGCGATGCCAATTTGTTCTGATTCATTGATAATGGAGAGCTTTTGCTCTACCGTAAAACTGCGTCTTGATTTTGACATAATCCTAAATTTAAGTGATTAAAATGATTTTTCAAATTAGTCCAGTCATTTAGGGGGCTAATACACCCAGAATAAATCACCTTTCTTTTAAAATAAAATTAATCAATTCATTGCATTCCTTTTTATATAAATGAGAATTAGATTTGTTGATTTCTCTCAAAAGTGAAATGCTAAGATTTGTTTCTCTATTTCTAAAATAAAGCAATGCCAGGTACCAATCACATTTTGCTTTGAAATCAATATCCTTCAGGTTTTTTTTTGCATTTTCCAAATAAGTTATGGCTGCTTCAAAGTTTTTCATTTCAATGTATGAAAGTCCTTTTATATAAAGACCTATTGCAACTATTTCTTTTTTGTCTTTTTGACCAACTGAACGAGTTCTAGTTATTTTTATAGAGTCAAGATTAAAGTTTTGTACCTCTTCATAATTACTATTCTTGTATTCATTCGCGATTAATTCAATTTGTTTAGGAATATCATAAAGTAGAGAATCTTTCATATAGAGATTGTTGAAATCACTTGCAAATTCTGATGGCGTAATGGTGATTGTTTTTTTATGTGGTTGTTGTGGTGTTTTATTTATTAAACTGTCAACAGGTGAAGGGATTCCTTCATTTCTGTTATCTTTAATTGTTAAACTGTCCTTAGGACTACTATCAAAATCTTTTATTATTGAGATACTTTTACTGGAATTGTTATGAGAAGCATTTTGAATTAAAATAGTTATGCTTATTAATAATGCAATTGTGGCGGCAATAGCTCTGTTGAAATAAGATAACTGTAAGATTTTATTCTTGTGTGAAATAATGTTTTCTGGTAATGAAGAAGTCTCTAAAGCAATTAATAAATCAAGATGAAATTTTAAATGAGTATTTTCTGATAATTCTTTTTTTAATAGATTTATCTCATCTAAAT
The DNA here is from genome assembly GCA_947446585.1 of Chitinophagaceae bacterium. GTDB lineage: Bacteria > Bacteroidota > Bacteroidia > Chitinophagales > Chitinophagaceae > Ferruginibacter. The sequence continues at coordinate 32,515 of CANFGZ010000002.1, forward strand.
TCATTTTGCCTTCTAAAAAGCGGAGTAATTTTATATGTTGTTCTTCTGAAATATTCATATAGAAAAATTTAGACACTGCTTTATTAATTTTTCCATTCTTATTGTTAACCTGTAAAATCGATTTGTAAAACCTTCGGTTGATATGCTTAATTTATGTGCAATTTCACTATTGCTTAATTTGTTTTCATACTTCCAATCGCAAATTTTTTTATCTATCTCTGGTAATTCAGATTTAACTTTTTCAAGACAATGAAGCATATTATGGTTGTTTTGATTTTCTTCGACGATTTCGTAAGTTGAGGAAGTTGAAAGTTCTGAATTACTTATTGATAATTTTGACTTGTTTTTTCTGATATTTTCATGAAGTTTTAATTTGAATATAGAAAATGCTATGGTTTTAGAAGTGGCATTTTCTACATATAATTCATTTCTCTTTGCTTTATTAATTAATATCAAAATGGTATCGCTGAATGAAAACTCGGCAATTTCTTCAACGTATAAAGCCGAGTATGAACTGTAAATAATTTTTGCACTTTCAATAAAATATTTTTGCCAATTTTTGTAAAAACAGTGTGTAGTTTTTTCTATAATCAAATTACTCCCTTCACTTAGGTTAATCACCATTGAATTTAATTTCAACAGTTCGTCGCAATTATCGGCAATTTCAGAATTTAAAAAATGACTAGCCATAAAAAGTATATAAATTAATAGAATTATTCTATTAATTAGAAGTAAAAATAATTATTGTAAATCAAAAATAAAATTTCAATTTTAATGATGATAAATTGTTAATAACATCATTAGGAAAAGATTTATTTTTTGAAATATTTTTAATGTAACTAAATTAAATCAAATATGAAATACACACCTTTTGCTGTAAAATTTCTGATTTTTTTATTGTGCACAAACAATTTAATTTTTGCTCAGAATACATCAAAGAAGCATGCTTTAATCATTGCAATAGGAAAATATCGCAGCAAAAGTTTTGGTGAAATAAGTAGCATTAGAGATTTGCCCTTGATAAAAAATGCACTTAAAAATCAGGGTTTCGCAGATGAAAATATTAAAGTATTAACCAATAAAAGTGCAACTAAAAAAGGAATAATTAGCTCATTTAATAATTTAATGCTTGATACGAGTGTGAAAGCTGGTGACATTGTATATATCCACTTTTCCTCACATGGGGTACAAATTATGGACGAGGACGGTGATGAGTCTGATGGGTTAGATGAGGCGATAGTTCCATATGATGCTATTTTTTCACATCTTGAGTATGAAAAAGTTAAATCAGCTTATTTGAGAGATGATGAATTAGAAAAATTCATCTTAAAACTCAGAAACAAACTTGGGCCTAATGGAGATCTCTTAATTACGATGGATAATTGTTTTTCAGGAACTGGAACAAAAGGAAAAACAAAAATACAAAGGGGTAATTCTGATCCACTTGTTCCTATTGGTTGGGAACCCAATACTCCTAACAGAAAAATAAAAAAAGAATATTTGTTTAAGGGAAATAATGTAAATGATAATAAAGAAAATAATCTTGCTTCATTTGTAGCAATTTCAGCTACTCAGCCCGATCAGCCTGATGTAGAAATTCAGGACCCACAATATAAAGATTCAGAGGATTCCACTCTTGGACCTCTAAGACTTGGACCTCTAAGTTATGCTTTTTCAAAAGCACTAAATGATTTAGATACATCAATAACATATATGGGATTATTTTCAAAAATAAAATTGATTATGCATGGCTTGTTACAAGAGGGTGAAGATCAGCAACCCGATATAACTGGAAACGGCCTTAATAAAAAGTTATTTGGTGGTGATGTTATTGCCCAAAAACCATTTTTTGAAGCATTGAAATATTCCAATAACATTTTAACTATTAAAGGTGGTGTTTTTTCCGGATTAAATACAGGTGGTACTGTTGAGCTCTATCCAATTGGTACAAATGATCCCAAATTATTTTCTGATAAAAAAATTACTTCTGGCAGGATAATAAAATGTGATTTATACTCTTCTCAGGTATTAATTGACAGTAAAATAAATGATGAAAGACTGAATTCGCTTGAAATATGGGCATTCCCTACAAAAGAGGTTTATCATATGAAACCTGTCAATCTCTCTTTATTATCTTCAAATTCAAACAAGTATAAATCCAAATATTATTATGCAGAGAATGAGGTGGAAAAAATAAAACAAGGCTTGAAAAAAAATGCTTTTGTTCAATTTGACGAACCAGAAGAAAATCTATTAATGGTAAAAGGTGATGAATTGGATTCAATTTTTATTATTAATGACGGAAAATATTTCTACAGAAAAATCAATTACTCAAATACCGGAAACATCAAGGAATTGGAAAACGTTATAAATGACTATATTAAATATCAAAATTTAAAAAGAGAATTTAAAAACGATAGTATTGATTTTGAATTGAAATTAGTACCGATTAGAAAAGGTAAACCTGATACAACCTTGTATAATAGAATGATAAGTAAGGGAAATCTTTTTTTCAAGGGAGATCTATCAGATACTGCAGTAATATGGATTTCTAATAATAACCCATTCCCTGTTTATTTTAATGTTATTGATTTAGCACCCAATGGAGAAATAACTCCAATCTTACCATCCATTTACACATCTGCTTCCGAATTAAAAGTTGAAGCGAATACCAGTCAATACTGGCATCAGGAATCTTTTAAGATTCCATTTAATGGGCGTTATCCAAATGGAGTGTATGGTAAAGCAATTTTTAAGGTATTTGTTTCCAAGGATAAAATTGATATCCCTTTTTTATTGTTAGGTAAATCAAAGGGTACCGGTGATAATATAATTTTAAATGGTTTGTCTAAATCGATTAATGAATTAAATAATTTGCAAGAAGCAGATGCTATTGATAATTCAGATGGAAAAGCATTCAATGTGAATTACTCAATTGTTGAATAAATTAATTTTCTGAAAAAAATATCCTTAAAAAGATGCTCAATAAAAGTAAAATTCTAAAAATTGTTTTGCCAATTGTTTTATTGGTTTCCTTAAAATCGATTTCTTATTGTCAGGATACAAAAAATACTGCTAACAGTAAAGGCCCTCAACCTTATGAAATTGTAGCTGATACGAATAAAGTGTTTAAAGGAAATGCTTATGCATTGATTGTAGGTATAAACAATTATGAGGCAAAAAATAAATTTAAAAAATTACACCACTCCATTGATGATGCTAACGCTTTCAAAAACTTTTTAAATTCAAATGCAGGAGGAAATGTTCCTGATTCAAATATCAGAATGTTAACAGATGATGCGGCGACGTTTTCAGACGTAATTTATGATGGGGTACGTTGGTTAAAAACCAAAGTGCACAGTGGGGATCGTATATATCTGTATTTTTCAGGACATGGTCTTTCATATGGAGGAGACTCTTATTTTTTGTGCCAAAACACAGAATCTGATATTGTGCCAGAGAAAATTCAAGCACAAAATACTATCGCTCTGTCTACACTAAATAAAAACACAATTGGGCCTTTGGTAAGTAAGGGTGCTCAGGTTTATTTCATTGTAGATGCCTGTAGGTCAGTATTTACAGATACATTAAATTCAAAATTTTCGGAGTTTGCTGATTTTAATCCTGATATAACATCGCCGGATATGAAATTAGGGGGCGTTATGTTTCTCTCTTGCAATAATGGAGAGGTAAGTACTGAATATTCCAGGTTCAAGAATAAAAATATCAACCATTCCATCTTCACCTATTATCTATTGAATGGACTTTATGGCTTAACTGAAGATTACAATTCTCCAGGATTTGTTACCTACGAAGAATTGAAAGATTTTGTTCAAAGCAACGTTAAAAAATTTACTGGAGGCAAACAAATTCCTAAAATTGACTATAACCCAATGAGTTCAAAAGTGAATCCTAATCCTGTTATGTCTTTAGTTGATAGTAAATTATTGGCAAAGGCTGAAAAGGAATTTAATAATGAAGATGGTAGTAACAATTTGGCTATTAATAATGCACCTTTGAACAAAGGATTAGAAATACCAACTTTGATTTCAGAAGGCACAGACAGTATTTACCTTGCTTATCTTGAAAGTATCAAAAAAGGAATTTTATTTGGTAGCAACAGTGCTACCTATTTTTTTAAAGAGTTGGAATTGAAATCAAAAGATGCCTTTTTTGTTAGAGATGCTTCAAATAAACTAACTGCTTTACTGCTCGATTCTGCCCAGTTGATTCTTAATTCTTACCTATCTTCAAATGAAGATTACTTTAAAAAAAATGGATCAAGCCGGGATAGAAATGTTTATTCAGAATTACTGAGAGGTGCTTTTATTTTCGATACTTTATATAATTTATCTGAAAAGTATTTCCCAGGAGATAAAGACAATTACTATTTTGTTCAGCACGCTAAATTTTTTAAAGGTAGTTATACAGTTCTTTCTTCAAATAATATAACCTACAATAAAACAGCATGTAAATTACTAATGGAAGCATATGAAGTGGATACTACAAATTCATACATTCTTAGAAACCTTGCAGTTGCGCTAAATTCAATCGATCAAAATAAAGACGCTTTAAATTACATCAATAAAGTACTTGAAAAATTTCCGAGATGGGTTTACGCATGGAATACTAAAGGGAACATTTACTTAGATCAAAAAAATTACAATATGGCATTAGATTGTTATCAACGAGCCATTGAGATCAATAATAAATATCCAACCCCATATATAAATATCGGCAAATATTATAATGATTTTAAAAAAGACTACAAAAAAGCAATAGAGTATTATCAAAAAGCTTTAGAAATAGATTCAACATATACACTTAGTTTGACAAACCAGGCATCAAGTTATAGGAATTTAAATCAATTTGAACATTCAAAGCAATGTTGTTTCAAGGCTTTAAAAATTGATTCAAATTATGTTCGTGCATGGAGGGTATTGGGGGATGATTATAATTCATTAAAAAAATATGATAGCGCTTTGTTATGCTATAACAGAGGAATTACGATTGATTCGAGTAATGGTAATTCTTGGAATGATTTAGGATTATTTTATTATAATCAAAATAAAATTAATGAAGCAATATCTGTGTACAAATACGGACTTAAAATTGATTCGAACAATATCTATTTATATAGAAATATGGGTTTAGCATATGAATCAATATTGGAAAATGACAGTGCTTTGATTTGCTATAACAAGGCAATTCATTTAGACTCAAGTGACGGTTATTCTTGGAATTTATTGGGATTAATTTACTATAAGCAAGATAAAATTAGTGAAGCAATATCTGTGTACAAATACGGACTTAAAATTGATTCGAACAATATCTATTTATATAGAAATATGGGTTTAGCATATGAATCAATATCGGAAAATGACAGTGCTTCAATGTGCTACGATAGAATAATACTATTTAGCGATTCTAGCACACAAGATTGGCTTGATCTTGGTCAAAGATATCAATCAATAAATAAAACAGATAAATATATTTATTGCATGAAAAAAGTGCTTATGCAGTCAAGGGATATTTTGAATAATATTGATATTTATGATAAAATCGGGAGCGCTTACTATAATAATAATGAATTTGATTCTTCAAGACATTATTATAAACAATGTTTAAATTATTATGATGAACATTATTATAGTAATATTTTATCAGGTTATTATTTGAGTATGTTAGGTTATTGCAATTTACATTTGAACCAATTTGACAGTGCCGAATTTTATTTCAAAAGATATACCA
>CANFGZ010000003.1 GCA_947446585.1 Chitinophagaceae bacterium
ATCTTCTGAAATAGCGACTCCAGCACAATGACCTGCATGATAAATAAACAATTTGCCGTTGCTGTTATGAGGATGGAATAAATAAACCTTGGCTTTACTTGGAAAGTTTGCGACGCTGGAATCTACAGAAACCACCCATTTGTCAATAGAATCTAGATTGCCATTGGGAAAAATAATGTTGGAATATGGAAACCCTCTGAAATAATCAATGCTGTTTACATTAGTAACCATCGAATCCGGGAAAATATTGTATGGTAAGCCGTGAGTTCCAAAAATTTTTAATGTTAAGGAATCGCGATAAAGTCTGGCATTGGCTTCTGTGATTTTTATATGCCGAACCTTTTGTGCGCTTGCAGATAACTGATTCAAAAATACAATCAATATCAATAGACTTAAGAATATCGAAAGGCTTTTCTTCAATTCAAAAACAGCGTTTTGTTGTAGTAATATTTAAATAAAATACAAGTTAGCAATATTAAAAGGTAATTCAAGAATATAGAGGATGGATTTTTATGAATAACATGGTTTAAAACAAGGGTTAACTCGCAATCGAAGGTTATCTTTGCAGCTATGCATTATGCTTCAGTTGAAAATATTTCAAAATCATTTGGAATTAGAACCCTGTTCAAAAACATTACCATCAATATTGAGGAAGGAGATAAAATTGCTTTGGTAGCCAGAAACGGATCCGGAAAAAGTACACTGATGAAGATTATCGCCGGTATAGACACCGCTGATTCGGGAACCGTATGGGTTCACAAGGATATAAAAACAGTAATGCTGCAGCAGGATCACAACTTTGATACCGAAAAAACAATTTGGGATAATGTACTTCGTTTGGATAATCCTGTAGTGAAAGTGGTGAAAGAATATGAGGAATTCCTTGAAAAAGGCGCTGATAATCACGAACAGCTCGCCGAGCTGATGAGCAAACTTGATGATTTGAATGCCTGGACTTTTGAGAGTGATCTGAAACAAATTTTAGGTAAACTTAATTTGCACCAACTGAATGAGAAGGTTGGCAATCTGAGCGGCGGTCAGAAAAAACGTGTTGCACTTGCTCAGGCATTGATCGAATCTCAATTGCATGAAGGCCGATGCCTGCTCATTCTTGATGAACCTACCAATCATCTTGATGTATCAATGATAGAATGGCTGGAAGAATTTCTGGGCGCACAAAAAATAACACTATTGCTGGTTACCCACGACAGATATTTTTTAGATGCGGTATGCAATGAAATTGTAGAAATTGACGATGAAAAAGTTTTTATCTATACCGGCAATTACGATTACTTCCTGGAACAAAAAAGCCTGCGTATTGAAATTCATCAAAGTGAATTACAAAAAGATAAAAATATTTTTCGCAAAGAGCTTGAATGGATGCGTAAACAACCCAAAGCACGTACCACAAAAAGCAAAAGCCGTCAGGATGCTTTTACAGAAATTGAAGACCGTGTAAAACAACAAAAAGATATTGCCGAAGTAAGTCTGCAGGTTAAAATGACCCGGCTCGGAGGCAAAATTCTTGAAATGAAAAAAGTAAATAAAAGCTATGGTGATCTCGTTATCATGAAAGGATTTGAATATACTTTCAAAAGAGGAGAAAGAATTGGTGTGGTAGGAAAAAATGGTGTAGGTAAATCAACTTTTTTAAAAATAGCACTTCAATTAGAGCTTCCCGATAGTGGAAAAATAAATCATGGTGATACTGTAGTTTTCGGAAATTTCAGTCAGGAGGGACTGGTATATAAAGAAGATAAACGCGCTATTGAATACGTAAAATCTTTTGCCGAATTTTTTCCTTTGGCCGATGGTTCTAAAATTTCTGCCAGTCAGTTTATGGAGAAATTTGGATTTACCGGAGAGCAGCAATATACAATGCTCAGCAAATTAAGCGGAGGAGAAAAAAGAAGATTGCACCTCATGAGTGTATTATTTCTTAATCCCAATTTTTTAGTGCTGGATGAGCCGACGAATGATCTTGATTTGCAAACCCTGAGAACGCTTGAAGAATTTTTGCTTGAATACCCTGGATGTATTTTAATTGTTAGTCATGACCGATATTTTATGGACCGAATGGTAGATCATCTGTTTGCCTTTGAAGGAGATGGTGTAATCAGAGACTTTCCGGGAAATTACACTCAATACAGAGAAGCCATGGCCAAGGGATTGCTCGATAAAAATCCGCAGCAAATCATGAAGCATAGCGAAGAAAAAATAGAAAAGCCTGTTATAAATACAGAAACTTCAACGGTAAAAAAACTTTCCTTCAAAGAAAAATACGAACTGGAATCACTGGAAAAAGAAATGCCGGAATTGCAGAAAGAAAAAGAAATGCTCGAAGAAAAAATGAGCACAAATCTTTCTTATGAAGATTTACAAAAAGCGGCAGACCGCATCAGCAACATTATTAAAATGCTTGATGATAAAGAGTTGCGATGGCTTGAACTCAGTGAAAGAACAACATAAATGCTGAAGCAAAAATACTCCGCTGACGATTCTCATATTTTCCATTGACTGCCATTATTTAAATCGTTTGGTACAGATTATAAATTTGACTTGTAATTATTTTTAATCAATAAAAAAACAAGGAGGATTTTATGTCGACAAAATTATTAACCAGAAATGGAGGAACATTGCCAACCGTATTTGATGATTTCTTTAAGCCATGGAATGAGTGGTTTGACACTAGCAGTACTTTAATGAATCGTACACTTACGGTTCCTGCCGTAAACATTACCGAAACAAAAGAAGAATATAAATTATCTTTTGCTATTCCAGGAATGAGAAAAGACGATTTCGAAATTGGTGTAGATGGAAATATGCTTACCGTAAGTTGCGAGAAAGAAGAATCAAAAGAAGAAAAAGAACACAGATTCACGCGTAAAGAGTATAATTATTCTTCCTTTAGCCGGAATTTTTCATTGCCAGAAGAAGTGAGTAAGGATAAAATTCAGGCTAGTTACACAGATGGTGTGTTGACATTAATGCTCCCCAAAAAAGAAGAAGCTAAGAAATTAGCTGCTAAAAGCATAATGGTTAAATAATAATTATGACTCTGATTAAACAGCTCACCTTTAAAAGTGGGCTGTTTTTTTGTGATTTAAATCATATGTTTCATTAACTCTAGTCATATAAAATAAATTATGATTTTTTATCTTAGCAAAGTAATTAAGTAATTAATGAATCAATTTATACGTAATTATACTTACTCAATAAAATAACCAAAATGAGAAACATTATTAATAACCAGATTCTTTTTGAAGCCGAAACTTCCAAACGTTATTTGGATTTTATGCAAATGGAATTAAGCCTTATGAAAAATAGACTCGTTGAAATTTTAAAAGAATTGCCTTCGAAGTCTATGCTGGAAACACTTGAACATTATCAAAGTGTTTTACTTGAACTGGAAGAGCCTTTGTTTATTTTCAGAAAAGATATTTTAAAACAAATTGAGTTGATAAAAACAAATTTTTCTGATTCCAAAATGTCTGAAAATATTGATATACAAGAAAACCTCAGAAAGGATATTGTGTTATTAGAAAACCTATTCAAAAAAATAAAAGCTGAATTCAATTCTTCATTTTCCATTCAACTTTTAGAGCAAGCGTAAATTAATTAATCATCCCTTCAAGTTTTTTGTCATTCATGATGGTAATATGACCGTCTTTAATTTCTATAAGTTTTTCATTCTTAAAATCACTTAAAGTTCTAATCAAAGATTCTGTAGCTGTTCCTGCAATATTTGCTAGGTTTTCTCTGCTAATATCTATTTTGAAATTTCCCGCATCACCATCAACCTGATATTTATTTTTAAGAACAACTAAGGCATCGGCAACTTTTTTTCTTAAAGAGTTGTAAGCGAGATTCAATAAATGATGTTCTTTATCAGCAATATTTTTAGCCAGTAAATTGATGAATTTCTGAGCCACTTCTTTGCTGTTACTTAAAAGATCTTCAAATTCTTTTTTTGGAATGATAGCTATTTCACAATCATCTATAGCTTCTGCTGTTTCTTTATAAACACCTCCTTGTAAAAGGGCAATATGTCCCAGGAAATCTCCAGTTGAATAAAGATCGGTAACCAGTTCTTTACCATCATCATTTGATTTAAATGTTTTTATTTTTCCACTAAGCACATAATACAACTGTGTAGGATGATTGCCTTCTTTGTAAATAACTTGTTTTTTCTTGTACGAATTTGTACTTCTGTTTTCAACTAAAGATTTCATCATATCGCCATTAGAACTTTCCAAAATAAGCTGTTGAACACCGTCCATATCTTTAGTAAATTCTTTTTTAAGCAAGTCTACTTTTTTAAGGCGACTATCAACGGCATTTAATAATTCAGTACCATCAAAGGGTTTCGTAATATAATCATCAGCTCCAAGTTCCATCCCTTTTCTGAAATCATTTCTTTCTGTTTTTGCCGTCAGAAAAATAAATGGTGTATTCTTAATAACTTCATTTTTTTGAATAGCATGCAATACCCCGTAGCCATCAAGTACCGGCATCATGATGTCACATATAATTAAATCTGGTTTAACATCCAGTGCTTTTTCAACTCCGATTTTTCCATTAGCTGCTGTAAAAACATTGTACATCGCCAATTCTAAGATTTCAGCAGTATTTTCTCTTATTTCATCGTTGTCTTCAATCAATAATATTGTTTTCATAATCAGTTGGTTTAAAAGTTTTAAAATTTATAGTAAACGTTGTTCCTTTTTCGATTTCACTTTCGAAAGTCATAGTTCCTCCAAGCCGCTCTACATATTTTGATACAATATGTAATCCGAGTCCTGTTCCCTGAATATTTACTGCATTGCTGGCTCTGAAAAATCTTTCCATTAAATGTCCCTGATCTTCTTTTGAAATTCCAATACCATTGTCTTTAATTATCAATTTAATTTGAGACTCATCGGCAAATGTTGAGATCGCAATTTTACTGTCCTCAGGAGAAAATTTTATTGCATTTGATAATAAATTCAAAATAATATTTTTAAGCAATGTTGATTCAAAATAAATGATGTTATTTCCTAAGTGATTAAATTCAATATTTTGTCCTTTCTTCAGCAATGAGTTTAAATCAGATACTATTGATTGTATTAATTTGCTGAGATTAAATTCCGATAAATTCAATGCAACTTTTCCTTCTTCTATTTTTCCCACGCTTAAAAATTCATTTAAAATATTTATAAGATTATTTACAGAAGAAATGATTCTGTTCAGATGCTTTTCTCTTTTTTTCTGATCTGATTCTTCTGAATATTTTTCAATAAGATAAGCTGAAGACAAAATGGTACTTAATGGTGTTCTGAATTCATGAGAGGCCATAGAAACAAATCGACTTTTCAATTCTCCGAGTTTTTTTTCTTTGCTTAGGGCATCTAACAGATTAGATTCGTATGATTTTGCATCTGAAATATCAATAGCAACTCCCATAAATCCGGATAGTTGATTTTTTTTATCTCTGATAGGTGATATCGTTAAAGAGACCGGAAATTCATTTCCATTCTTATGAATAAATTTACATTCCAGACCTTTTATATGATTTAATAATGATTTTTGCTTTATAACATCAAAATCAGATTTTGCAGTAATGTGAAAATCAAAAGAAAGCTCTTGCCTGCATTTTTCGATATCCAATGGCTGATGAAAAACTACCGGTGTAAGCTTATTTACAACTTCTGATTCAGAAAACCCGGTTAATCTTGATGCCTCGGGGTTAAAAAACTGAATTATGCCTTCATTGTTCATGGCAAATAACATGACGCTGGCAGTATTTAAAATAGCTTTCTGACTCAGTAAAGTGTTTTCCAGTTTCTCATTCAACAATTCCAGCACCTGAAGAGTACGCGATAATTCTCTTGTTCTGTTTACTACATTATTTTCAAGGTCATTGTTCAGTTGTTCGATTTCGTTTCTGTCATTGTATCTTTTAGTGTTATCACTCAAAAAAGCGATAACAAATTTTTCATTGGTTTCGTTATAATAGTTGCTTAGACTTACTTCAACAGGAAATTCGAGGCCATTTTTTTTAATTCCAAATAAATCCAAACCAGTTCCCATGGGCCTGCTTTTGGGATTTTGAATATACCCATTTCGGTCTTTTGAATGCTGCGTGTGGTATCTTTGAGGGATCAGGGTTTCGATTTTTTTTCCGAAAAGCTCTTCTAATTCATATCCAAAAAGCTGCAATAAAAAGGGATTTGCAAGAATTATTTCTGCTTGTTCATTAACCAGAATAATTCCAATAGAAGCCTTATTAAAAAAAGCTTCGTATTGTACTGATAATCCTTTTACGGTATTCTGAATAATATCCATCTTATGATTTGAATCAGAAATTTTCTTTGTAATACTACGTTGAAATTAGCTCCCTAAGTTCATTAATCATCCATAATTGATAAATGATGCCTATCAGTCATATTCGTGTTGAGAAACAATAATGTTGAACAAATTTTCTCATTAATGTTTCCTGTAATTGAGTTTGTGTATAGATGGATGAGTTGTTTGCTGGATAATCCATCTTCTTAGAATGTCTCCTGCAAGGGACATTGAGTTAAAGAAGTTTGGTTTAATAGATTTAATTATTTAAAAATGTTCGGCAGTAAAAAATAAAAAAGCCACCAATGACGGCTTTTTTAAAAATCAATTTTATAATTGAGTAATTATTTTTTGTTGGGTGCTAATTTAATTGTGATACCCCCGCCCAATCCAAATTGGAAAACAGATGAATTGGTATTGATGGCAGCACCAGAACCGCCGGTGCCAAAATACAATCCACCGCCAATAGATTGAACAGCAGATAAAACCTGAGCTTGAAATTTGATACCCACTTGTTTAGTGGCCCAAACGTTTACGCCGGTTTTCAATCCCCATGCAAATTTGGTAATGGTCCCTGTATTATTATTTTCAAGATTCTTATACCCATAAATAACTACACCTGCTTGTGCACCAGCATAAGGCTCAATCATTTTATTTTTTGTATCGAAATATCGATTGCTGCCTAATAAGATATAATTGGTACCTAAATTGTAATTCGTTGTTTTTTTGGAAAAATTATAGGAATATGACATCAATGCAGAAGAATTCATTCTTAAATATGAAAGCTCTATACCATAATCATCATTTGCCATGAATTCAAAACCACCGCCAAACATAAATCCATCTTTTAATGTACCATTGTAGTAATCATTATTATCGGATACAAAATCAACCCTGTCCTTAAAATTATAAGAACCATAAGCATTGATTCTTAATCCCTGAGAAAATGAGCTCATTGAAATCATGCTCACAAATAAAAAAATTACTCCTTTCTTCATATAGTTTGTTTTTAATGAGGATGTAAAATAAAGCAAACAAATTAAATGGCAAAAATCATTAGAATCGGAATCCTACTTGTATCAAGTATCTAAAATTGAAACTGGTAACTCCACTGCTGCCCGTTTTTGCGAAATCATCTGGAATAACAACATTGTAACCGGGTAATTTGTCTGCTAGTGCATTGTTTATTTTTTCCAACAATGCCAATTTATCTGGACTAGGTAATTCGGTATCAAAGCCGGTTTTTAAGGTATAAGCAGCAACACCCGGACCCATAAGCACAAAGTCGAGTGAAAGACGATTCCACAAAACAAACTGGTAGCCTAATTCTGCTCCTATTGTATGTATGTTCAATGAAATATCGGTGTTAACATTACCAACGTGATTGGATGTATTTAATGACCAGGTATTTTGCTTTTGAAATGAATTGAATGAATAATAAGGAGCCAAATAAACACCTCTTGGAGCATTGTATTTATTTTCTTTGCCTAAATAAAATCTGTATTCAACAGCTGCATGGAATCCATTATTTTTATTGCTGCCTATAACACTCATAGAATCAGAGCTGATACCCGTAAATTTTGGAAGAGAGGTTGTGCCTACATTTATCGAGAGGCTACGTTTTTTATTTAAAACTCTTTCATAACCTAAAATATGTACATTCTTTCCAAAAATAAATGGATTGGTAATGTTATATTTAATGGTGTTTTTGTATTCTTTTTCTGTTTTTTGCTGTGCATGAAGCAAATTGGAACTAAGTACAAATAATAATAGTAAAATCTTTCTCATTTTATATAGTCGCTTTATTAGTAATCTTTAATTGAAATTATAGAAAGAACGTAGTTCCCAATCTGTAAACATACAACTTATTAGTAAAATCAGGATTGAAAGCCAAATTCATTTTTAATTTATTAGGGATCATCACTCGGTTTAAGCTGAAATCACCAGACCAATAAGATTTCCACATTCCATTGGTATTGATAAATGAAGGCGTCGGGTTGATAAACATAAACGTTCTTTTGCTGAAAGAAAACGAACCATTTAATTGTAATCCTATTCCATTCGATTTAAATGAAATGCTGTCTGCAAAATAATTGGGCTTGGTTAGATGCACATAACCCACTCCCGGAAATACGGCGAATCTTGCTGTTACAATATAGCCAATAACGGCTCCGGCTGAAATGGACCAGCTTCCTGATCCTAAGCTATCTTTCACCGAACCTGTTGGAGCAGTAATGTCCAAAAATGGAGCCAAGGCAATTAATCTTGGTGTGATATTTCTTTTCACTGCAGAAAAATAGCGAACACGCAAATCAGAAAGTCCGGTTTTCTTAGTAGCCATGCTGTGTAAAAAAGGAACTTCTATGATAAACAAATTGTCTGCATTAGCTGCATACTGAATATTGAATCGGCTACCATATTTGTCGCTGCCACCTTTGAAATGCTGGTACTCCGGCAACACATTTACTTGCGTATAAAGATTAGTAGGCTTTGATGCATCAATTTCTTTTTCCGCAGGTATAGGTTCAACAATTGTGGTGGTGTCCTGAGCGAATGTCGAAAAAGAAAAAATGATAAATAGTAAAGAGATAAAAATTCGATTCATTTTATTATTGATTAGGAATTATTGATAAAAATTCTGGAAGCTTATTGTTTTTCAGCAAACACAGATTTGCCCTCTTTTATGGTTTCAACCACTTTAATATTTTTGATTTCATTTACATCAACCTTTAAAGGATTCTTACTGAGGATAACCAAATCAGCAAGTTTACCGGCCTTCAAACTGCCTTTGCTATTTTCTTCAAAATATTCGTAAGCGCCATTAATGGTAAGCGCTTTCAATCCTTGATATGGTGTTATTTTTTCGGATTCCCCTAAAACTTTTCCTGATTTTGTTTCACGAGCAACTGAAGTCCAAAGTAAAAATAGCTGATCCATTGGTGTTACCGCACAATCTGTATGGTTGGTGCAAATAATTCCCATATCAAAAGTTGACTTCATTGGACTGATAAAATCAGCTCTTTCTTTTCCGAGATTTTCAAGATGTGCATCACCCCAATAGTAACAGTGATTGGTAAAATAAGAAGGGAATAATTTATATTTTTTGTAGGCCATCAACTGATCCTTTCTCATGATTTGAGAATGAATAATAACAGTTCTTCTGTCGGTAGTGCTGTCTCCGGTTAGGGCAATGGCGTTTTCGTGTCCTTTAATCATCATGTCGATAGAAGCATCTCCATTGCAATGAGAATAAACTTGCACCTTATTTTTATAACACAATACTAAAAGCTGGTTGATTTGTTCTTGATTTAAATTAGGGAAACCTTTACAATCGTGACTACAGCCCGGAACTTCTGTAAGATAAGGTTGAGTTAGAAAAGCTGTTTTTCCCTGAGGTGAGCCATCAACAGCCATTTTAATACCGGTATATTTTAAGTGATTGTTGAAAGTGCCCCATTTGAAATTTTTATTGCCAACGATTTTATCTGCAATGGTATAAGCAGGTAATGTTTCAATGTCAATGAACAATTCTTTTCTGGCTGCAGCACTATCCAGTATGGTCATTTTTTCAGGAAAGGCAAGATGTTCTGCAGCAGTAGTTACGCCATTACTTGCATAATATTGTTGAGCAGATTTTAATTTTTCAAGTTCCTGTTCAATAGGGATAGGCTTAAATAAAAATGGAATAAAAATTTGCTGCGCTACCTCTTGTAATAAACCTTCTGGTTCTGTAGTTCCTTTTTTTCTGATGATCGTTCCACCGTCAGGGTCTTTTGTAGCGGCATTGATTCCTGCTTTTTTCAATGCTACCGAATTGGCCACTAACATATGACCAGACACATGCATCAATATTACCGGATTTGTAGGGAAAGCCACATCTAGATCGGCAGCAGTTGGATGTCTTTTCTCAATCAATAAATCTTGGTCGTAATTAAAACCAATAAGCCATGAAGTGTCATCTGCTTTAAGTTTTACTTTAAGATCCTGCATCGATTTAATGATATCTGAAATATTGTTGATTTTGCCCAGTGGAGGTGAGCTTAAATCGGCTTGCATCAAACCATCTGCATATTTAGTGATATGGCTATGACCATCAATGAATCCTGGCAATAAGGTTTTTCCATTCAGGTCAATCATTTGATGTCCTTCACCTGCTTGTTTCATGGCTTCTTCTTTATTGCCGACGAAAATTATTTTACCGTCCTTAACGACTAAAGCCTCTGCGTATTCTGGCTGATCACCTTCCATCGTAAGAATATCGCCATTGTAATAAACTACTGCAGCGTTGTTGTCTGTAGATTTTTCTGAATTGTTTTTACAGGAACAAAAAAATGAACTGTAAAATAAAATTGCTGCGATAAATATTTTTCTCATAAAATAAATTGAATACGTTTTTATAAAATAAAATTAGATGTGATTAATTATTGCGCTGTAAATAATATTGCTTGTCCGAATTAATTTCCAAGTAAATAACCCCATGCTGCATCAAAATTAGCTGCAGCTCCGCCTGTATTGTTTTTAGGCACATAAGAATCAAGGCTTGTTATATTGTGATCAGGAAATAACACGCTGGTAGCAGGAGTAGCGCTTGTCGTTAGTGTATGGCTATTAAAATAAGGTGGTTGATTGGAATCGATACTTACTGCTGGACCGGTAAAACCCATTTCAGCCAATTGAGTTTGTACATTGGCGTAACTGAATATCTGATCACGAATCCCATTAAATGAATACAATCTGGCAACATCAGTGGCTCCTGGTTGTGTAACCCAATCTGCACTTCTGCCTAAATTACTATTCCAGTCGATTGAAGAAAAACTAATCGCCTTGTCTACTGAATATAATTTAGAAATAAAAAGTGCATGTCCTCCTCCCTGTGAGTGACCCGCAATAACAACCTTACTCCAATCAATATCATTATTTAAAATGAATTGCTGCCAGTTTTGTGATGGAGTTAATTGTTGCAGATAAACCAGTAATTGATATAATCTTGTTTTGATACAATTGTTATTGTCTACAGTTACTCCAGTAGAAAGATCTATACCTTCAATAATTTCCTGACGACATTTTCCAAACTGAGTATTATCTGTATTGGAAGCAGCGGCAGTGTACAAATCGCTGTTATTAGGGTACATCAATCCTATTGAGTGATAACCCATCGCTGCGGCTTTTTTTACAATCAATTTATAAAATTGTGGCGAACCCGTTGTGCCTGGAAGAAAAACAAATAATTTATTTCTCAAGGCCACCGTATCAATATAAACATAATGTTGACTGTTATAGGCCGTAACCGCAGAATTAACCGTTGAAGGTGAAATTAATCTTTCAAATAATTGAGTTGTGTTATTGTTGTTATTATTATTTGAATCAACCACTTTTGTTTTCTTACAAGAGAAAAGTAAAATAGTAAAGCAGAAGTAAAAAACATTTTTCATTTTAAAAAATTTAAACGCATTAAGTTTTAGCATCAAAAAAGCTGCTTAAAAATAAGCAGCTTTTTTGAATATACGTTTACTATTTTGAAGAATAGTATTAATGATGATAATCTGCGGTAGTCGTTGTGCCGGCTGTATCAATAAATTCAAAATGATAGTTTCCTGCATTATCCCAGCTATAATTTACATGGCCATTTCTTGAGTTGATTTGGTATGTAAGATTGTATGATGTAGAAGTAGGATTAGTAAAGTTGGTAATAACCGCTCCACGCAATGGTGTCAATGGTGGTCTTATTGGAGTGGCAAAGGCTTGTGGTAAAATTTGATTTTCTGGTGCAGGAGTTGTAGGGTCGATAGTAACTTTTCCTTTCATTGCGCCTACAACATAAGGATAAGTTGTGGTGCCATGATAATGATATACGCCACTGTTATAAATATGACCATGGCAAGTATCTAAACTTTGCATATTTGTGCCATCGGGTTCTTTTGCTCCATACACTGCAAATCCATCTAAAGCAAAAGCGATAGGCATTAACCCAGAGGTTGCAGACAAATGCAAAGGCGCCGCATGATAATGGTAATCGTCTGCCTTTCCGCAATGTCCGCCCCAGTTATCCAATTCTCCAATAGCATAAGAATCTTCTCCTCTGTTATTCAAAGCATTGAAAATGGGAATACCATTAACGGCAATGGCAACAGCACCTTTCATGAAATTATATCTAGTACTTAATGGCGTTGTTGCATATACAGGCTGCAAAGGAATACTCCAGTGGTTTGATCCTGTGTAAGCTTGTGGTAAAGGAACTTGCTGTTGCCAACTAGTAATACCAATCATCATATTATGGTTTGGAAAACCTCCGCCAGAAACGTAGAAATAAGTAGAATCCCAGCTTGTTGAAATAGATGGTTTATAAGGAGTAAATGCTGAATCAATAAAACTTGTGGAAGACTTAGGAATTCCGGTATCTGTTGGTCCAGGACTCGGAGTGACGGGTGTGTTTTTTTTACACGAAACAAAAAACAATATTATAAAACAAATTGTCATTGTAGAAAAAGCAAATTGCCATTGTTTTCTATAATTATTTTTATAGGCAAATACACTCAAAAAATAAAAACCAATGGCAATCAACGCCAGTAAAGCCAGTTGAAAAAAATAGTGAAAATCCCATGGTGTACGGATAACTCTATCAGAAATCAAAGGAAGATTAATTCCGTTTTTTAAATTGATATTGCTAATTTCTGTGTTAAGATATTTTTTATCGTTGGAGGTTATTGAACCGGCAGACAATCTCCATATTTTTCCTTCTATGCCTTCAATTAAAATGAAATCATTTTTCGACATCAAATAATTCCCAACAATAGATTCATTATTTATCCTAGTTTCCCAATGATGAAGTAATGATAAGTCTTGTTTTTTGTAATGTCCACCTGGATGTGCAAATGATGACATTGCAATTATTGATAAGAATAAAAGGCCGAAGCTGATTTTTTTCATTTTTTTTATTTTAAAATTTAAGGTCTTGCATAACCAACGGTTATCATGGAAGTATCTAAAGTAATGCCACTCATAGCTGCTTGTAAAACATCCATAGTAACCTGGCTTTGAGGTACTGTTAATGTGGGTTGTTGTGAAAGCGCATAAACAGTGATATAATAATATTTTAAACCTGGTCCCTGAGAACATGGTGGCTCGTAACGAAGTGGATTGGCGAATGTATTGGCTCCGTATGTTCCAACTGTAGTATTATTTTCGGGTACGCTTAATACCGAAGCTGGTAAATTATATACCACCATATAAACATGATTAGGTGGTGTTGGTGTTATGGTATGCATAGTAATCGCATAAGCATTGGTTCCTGCCGGTGCATCTCTCCATGCAATTGGAGGTGCAATTCCTGTACTATCGCAAGTATATAATTTGGGATAAAGACCATTGTTTACAAATGCTGAACTGTACGCTACTAACTTGGGTGCAGGTCCTGCAAGCACCGTGAAAGTACCGCCAACTGTGGTTCCGGCAGAAGTAGTAATATTTATAGTTCCGGTTGTTGCACTTACAGGTACCGTAAACGTTATGGTTGAATCATTAATCACAGTAAAGTTGGTTACGGTGATTCCATTTATAGTAATAGAAGTGGTTCCGGTTAAATGCAAACCATTAATTGTTACAGTAGAGCCTACTGTTCCACTGTTGGGCGAAAAAGAAGTTATCGTTGCACCAGAAGGAGTTGGATCGGTTGTTTTCTTGCAAGATAAAAAAGTGAAAATTGCGATTCCAAATAATACTGCAGATAGTTTCATGAAGAATGATTAAAAATAATATTATGACAAAAAGTAAAAAACAAAAGTAAATCTTATCGGTAAAAAAATAATAAAAATCGTTATTTCGATTTTGTTTACACTTTGACTGAAAAAACCTAATTGGTTTAACCTGTCTTAAACTATTTTAAATGCGACAAGTCTATTAATTTTAAATAAATTTTATAGCCTTTTTATTAATTATTATGGAGTATAATTTATCATTTGGAATTAAAAACCGTTCTCTTTGTAAATCCGGAATCTCTGTAATTATTTTATTCATTTTTGTATCGACTGTTTTTGGTCAGAATTACTCTGTAATTTTAGGAAGACCTACTGATACTTCAATCACAGTCAGTACTATGTTTAATCAAAATGTTTATTTAATCATAGAATATGGTGTTCAATCCGGAGGTTATAGCAACTCGAGTTCAGGATACACCAATCAGGCAAACATACCCGACGAAATTGATTTGCACAATCTGATTCCTAACACCAAATATTATTACAGATTAAAATATCGTCAAACGGGTACGACTAATTATAATTACTCTCCCGAATATTCTTTTCAAACCCAACGTCCGCCGGGAAGTTCGTTTAGCTTTACCATAGAAGCAGATGAACATCTCTATGATATTAAAGGCGTGAAGAGTTTATACCGCATATCTTTAAATAATCAGGCCAATGATAAGCCTGATTTTATGATGTCGTTAGGGGATATTTTTGGTGATGATCACTCTTATCTAGACGATACTTATACTATAACTGCTGGTGAACTGGATACGTTACATTATAATTACAGACCTTTCTTAGGCCAGATTTGTCATTCTGTGCCTTTCTTTATTGCTTTGGGCAACCATGAAGGCGAAAGAAAACATCATTTCAATTATCCCATTCCCCCACCAAATAACTTACCTATAAATGGCACCATAGCCAGAAAAAAATATTTTCCAAATCCTTTTCCTAATTCTTTCTATTCCGGGAATACGGCTTCGGAATTGTACGGCGTTGACAAACCTGAAAATTATTATGCCTGGACCTGGGGTGATGCACTTTTCGTTGTGTTAGACCCATATAGATATGACAGTCGCTCTGATACGTCTGCAAAGCCAACCGGTTGGGACTGGACGCTTGGTATTTCTCAATATTTATGGCTAAAAAACACTTTAGAAACCAGCAATGCTAAATTTAAATTTGTCTTCGCCCATCATATCAGAGGAGAAGGAAGAGGAGGAATTACCAATGCAATTACGAATGAATGGGGCGGCTATCAAAGAGCAAATGGAACTATCGGAAATGGCTATACTTTTGATGCCAACAGACCGGCGAGTGAAGGCTGGACAAAACCCATTCATCAATTGTTTATCGACAATCATGTTACCATTTTCTTCCAGGGGCACGACCATGTGTTTGCTCATGAAATGCTTGATGGTATTACTTATCAGTCATGCCCAATGGCCGCCGATTCTACTTATGAAATTGGCATGCTGGCTAACGCAGGTGCTTATACAGCAGATACACTTCCGGGTTCAGGGCACATCAAAGTAAGTGTTACTCCATCTTGTGTAAAAGTAGATTTTGTAAGAGCTTATTTACCCGCAGATACGATGGGTGTTCATAAAAATGGTGAGGTCGCTTTCTCTTATGCAATTGGAAATTGTGTGATAACACCATGTCAATTTAATTATGGAAATTGGACCGACTGTGATTCAAGTGGATTTCAAACCAGAACATACATTAGCACTCCATTAGGATGCCTTGGAACACCGCCAGCAGACAGTATCAGAATAACGTGTCAATTTGCAACAAATGAATTTGTAACCGTTTATCCTAACCCTGCAAAAAACTCAATTCATTTGAAATTCAGTAACGATGTAACAAATCTTCAAACCGAATTGATAAATAATATTGGGCAAACATTATATAAAGGAAACACTAATACCATTGATATCAGTAAATTTTCAATGGGGATTTATTTCTTGAAAATAGATACTGATCAAGGAAAAACCAGTAAAAAAATTATGATTCAACATTAATCATCTTCAATAGAAATTTCAAATTATTTATAACTTATAGCAAATGAACAAAATTCTAATTCTGCTAAGCTTTACTTTTCTTGCTTTCAAAAATATAAATGCACAAAATATAAGATTCACCGAAATGGTGGGCAAGCCAACTAACAGCAGCGCCACTATACAAATGTTTTTTACCGATACTGCTGAAATGCAAGTTCAATATGGAACGGTATCTGGTACTTATCCCAATCAAACACCCTGGGCTTCTTTCTCAGCTAACCTTCCAGCAGAAATTACCATCAACGGATTACAGTCCGACACCAAATATTATTATCGTGTAAGGCACCGTGTTCCAGGAACAAATACACCGACTTCAAGAACAGAACATTTCTTTCATACACAAAGAAATCCGGGCAGCGTGTTTTCATTTGTTGTAGAAGCAGATCCTCATTCAGATGAGCAAAGCGATTCTACCTTATATGCACAATGTTTACAAAATCAATTAACCGACAATCCTGATTTTATGATTGACCTGGGAGATTTTTTAATGACTGACAAATTAAAAAACAGAACTACGAATACTATTCCCCGCGATACAATTACTTACAGATGTGACATATTCAGAAAGTTTTATCAAATTTCATCACATTCAGTTCCATTATTTATCGCTTTAGGTAATCATGAAGGAGAAGCGGGATGGAACAGAGTGGGAAACAGAATCGACTCTTCCAATAACATTGCTATTTGGGATGTGATTGATAGAAAAAAATATTTTATGAATCCTGCACCCGATGCATTTTATTCTGGAGATACATCCCATCAGGCCTTTGTTGGACAGAGAGAAAATTATTACTCTTGGACCTGGGGAGATGCATTATTTATTATACTCGATCCATATTGGTACACTTCAACTAAACCAGACTCTTTACATGGGTGGAGATGGACTTTAGGAAAAACTCAATACGATTGGATGAAGAAAACACTCGAAGACAATGACAGTAAAAAATTCAAATTTGTTTTTGCCCATCAAATTATTGGTGGAGATCCAGATGGCCGCGGTGGAGTTGAATTTGCAGATCGTTACGAATGGGGTGGAAAAAGTTTAAATGGTCAAGATTCTTTCGCTTTCTACAGATCAGGATGGTACAAGCCTATAAAGGACTTATTCAAAGAACATAAAGTAAATATCTTCTTTCATGGTCATGATCATTTTTATGGCAAGCAGGAAAAAGATTGTTTGGTTTATCAGGAAACTCCTCAGCCCAGTCATCCCAATCCATCCAATTCTGATGTTGTAACTTATGCAGATGATTACGGTTATCATGAAGGTATTATTCAGGCCAGCTCAGGACATTTAAAAATAACCGTAGCTCCAGCAGGAGTAACAGTTGATTATGTAAGAACCTATTTGCCGGCAAATGAAGATGCTACACATCATAATAAAGATGTTTCTGCAACATATTTTATTGGATCAACTAATTGTTATGATTCAACAAATGGCGGAGATACAACAACGCCGGTAATTCATGATACTATAGTAAGTGGTGTTTCTCCTGTATTATGGAGTAATAATAATCCGAATGAATTAATATATCCAAATCCTTCTTCAGGAAGTGTAAATATAATTTTCTCTTTACAAAGTTCAGAGAGGCTACATTTTTATATATACAATTCAGCAGGCCAATTGGTAAGACGCTGGGATTACAACAATGCTATTAGCAGCGGTAAATATAAAATAATCTGGGATGGAAACACAAGTAGTGGAAGCAGATTGCCAAATGGAGTTTACCTATATTCAATTAGGGGTGAAAATAATTTTATAAAATCGGGGAAAATTGTTTTGGAATGATGTTTTAAGCCTTGAACTACTTTTTGATAAATAATGAATCTGATATTATTTTATTTATTATCACATTTGAAAAAGATTTAGCTAAATAATAATGCCCTTTTTCATTTAAATGTTCGTCATATTTTGACAATACAAATTGAACGCCATTTTTGTAATTAATCGAGTCTCTGTAATTGTAATAATTAACTTCAGGAAATTGTGTAAAGAAGTTTTTTATGACGTTATCAGCATTTTTAAAAATTATAGGATAATTTAACAAGTCCATCTCCGGTAAATTAGCGACGAAAACCTTGCAATTGTTTTTCTTGGCGTGATTAATCATCTCCGATAATAACTCTTTAGGATAAACCCAATTTGATCGATTTTCTGTATAGGATTTAAGATATTGATCAAAGATGCTATTAGGAATTATTATGCCATAATTTTTTAGTATTTATTTCTTATCACTTTATAGCTTACTTTTATTTCAACAAACATGGCATGACAAATAATGATATGCTTGAACAGCTAAAAACAGAAAACGAACAACTTCAATTTCAGTTGAAAGATCTGGAGTATTTTATTGAAATAAAGGAAGAGGAACTAGCCTTTCTGAAAAACAAAGCGAAGTCGGTTGCTGAAATGCAAAGTGCGCTCGATCAGCGATTATATGAGATCGAACAGATGCAGCATTTCATAGGAAATATTCAACAGAAGTCAATTGGAGATGCTAAAAGAGAAGCAAATCTCGAAGAAGAATTGATTCAGAATATCAAAATAGAAAAAGAGTTTTACGAATTAAGAGATCAATTTAAAAGCACCACTTTGGCTTTGGAGGATACCAACAATCAATTATCCGAAGCTGTTGAACTTTATAAAAAATTAAATGATTGCCATTCAAAAATTGCAGCATTGCAAAGTAATTTGGAAATTGCATTACTGGACAATCAATTTTTAAAAGAAGAACTTGAAGAATTGAGATCAAATGAATCAAATACAAATCAGGAATAAAAAATCAAAATGAATATAGCTGATATCAGAAAAGAGTACATATTACAATCGCTTTCAGAAAATGATATTGAAAGTGATCCGATTTTACAATTTAATAAATGGTGGAATCAGGCTATAGAAAGCAATATTGAAGAAGTAAATGCGATGACGCTGGCTACTGTAAATAAGGAAGGAATGCCATCGGCAAGAATTGTTTTACTGAAAGGTTTTGATTCAAATGGTTTTATTTTTTTTACAAACTATTTAAGTAAAAAAGGAACAGACCTCGAAATTAATCCAAAAGCCTGCATTGTTTTTTTCTGGAAAGAATTAGAAAGACAGGTTAGAGTTGAAGGAATCGTAAACAAAATCAATGAAAGCGAAAGTGAGGATTATTTTCAATCAAGACCTACCATCAGTAAAATTGGCGCCTGGGCTTCACCACAAAGTCAGGAAATCACTTCAAGAGAAAGCCTTGAAAATAAATTTAAAGAATACGAAACTGAATTTAAAGAGGGAAGCATCCCAAGACCGAAACATTGGGGCGGTTATCGGTTAAATCCTAATAAAATTGAATTCTGGCAAGGAAGACCCGGGAGATTACACGATAGAATTGAATATGCTAAATCAAGTGAAAATAAATGGAAGGTGGTAAGACTCGCTCCTTGATTTTTTAAAAAGGATAAGTTGAATGGATCTGCCAGTCAACTTATCAACACAGATTTACTTACTTTTTTGCAGCAGCTTTTTTTGCAGCAGCATTTTTTGTTGTTGTTTTTGATTTTGCAGGTCTTGTTTTACCAAAGCTTCCGGCAAATGTTTTTCCTTTTTTTGTCTTAATGTCTCCACGTCCCATAATATATAGATATTTATTGTTTAACTTTTAATAAAAAAAGCAAGATGCAAATTGCATCTTGCTTTTTTTGACTTTCTAATTAGATTTTAGAAGACAATTCTTTTCCGGCTTTAAACTTAGCAACTTTTTTTGCTTTGATTTTGATAACCGCGCCTGTTTGAGGATTACGTCCGTTACGAGCAGCTCTTTTTGAAACTGAAAAAGTTCCAAATCCAACTAATGTAACTTTGTTACCGCTTTTCAAAGTTTTTGTTACTGCTTCGATAAAAGAATCTACAACAGCGTTTGCTTGTGTTTTTGTGATTTCGGCATCATCTGCCAATTTTGCAATTAATTCGGCTTTGTTCATAATATAAATTTTGTAATTTTTTACTGCAACAAATATAGAGGGTTTTTAAATCCAACAAAATTATTTTTTATTTTTTCAAAAAAACAAAATCCGCTGCAATCCACAATTAGAAAGGATTTTAAGATCCAGTGCTGAATTTATTTTTTTTCCAGATTCGCTGAAACCCTGTCTGATAAAGGGTTTCAGAAGCAATCGCCTGAAAGCCTTTACAGATGCCAATTGTAAGGGATTATAAATAATTTTTAAAACCAAAAAAAATAAGAAAGCCTTGTTTTGCACAATTAGTTAACAACCTGCATTACCGATCGAAAAGCAATAAATGCATCTCCCCATTTATCAAAAGATTTCTGGCGAAGCGCCTCCGCATATATTTCTATGTATTGATTATAAGAAGCTTTGCTTTCTGCTTTATATTGAATGGCATAAGTGGGTCCTTCACTATCATCAATTTCAAGCAATCTTAAAATAGTTGCATTATAAAAACAACCGGTAGCCAATACTTCAGGTATATGTTCTTGCTGTAACCATTCCATCCATAAAGATTGAATATCTTCTCTAACTTTTATTGTTACATTATATATGTACATCTTTGAATTGTTGACTGTTTAATGTTTGATTTCCAGATAAACCGGACAATGGTCACTGTGTTTTACATCTGGATAAATTTCAGCCTCTTTTAATTGATTTATTAAAGACTCGGTAACCGTGATATAATCTATTCTCCACCCTTTGTTATTCAATCTCACACTTGGGAAACGCTGACTCCACCAGCTATAGCGATGAGGTTCTTTATGAAATTCTCTGAAACTATCTATCCATCCTGATTCAAGAAATTTAGTCATCCATGCTCTTTCTTCGGGTAAAAAACCGGTTGTATTTTTATTGCCTTTGGGATCATGAATATCTATTTCCTGATGTGCAATATTATAATCACCACAAAGTATAATTTTAGGATTTTTCTTTTTTTCCTGATTTAGATATTTTAAAAATTCATCGAGCCATTTATACTTAAAAACTTGTCTTTCTTCGCCAGAAGTACCAGAAGGAAAGTATGCGTTGATTAATTTTATATCTCCAAACTGCATTTCAATCACCCTTCCTTCAAAATCGCTTTCATAATGACCATTCCCTTTTTTTACGGATGTTGGTTTTATCTTCGATAAAATGGCTACTCCACTATATCCTTTTTTGTTGGCACTAAACCAATGATGTTCAAAGCCCAGGTTTTCTATTTCTTTCATATCTACGTCTGATTCTGTGGCTTTTGTTTCCTGTAAACAAATAACATCAGCAGGATTTGTTTTCAGCCAATCAATAAATCCTTTTTTTATGGCTGCTCTAATTCCATTAACATTATAACTGATAATTCGCATAAATTATTATTAAGCAAGAAATGGTACTGTATTTAGTCAGAATATTATTTGCAAAAAAAAAATTAATGATTAAAGATTTCTTACTCCAAAATTGGTCTCAACCACTTTGTAGCTTCTTCAATACTCATCCCTTTTCTTTTTGCATAATCTTCCAGCTGATCTTGTTCAATTTTTCCTACACCAAAATATTTGCTTTCGGGATTTGCAAAATACCATCCACAAACTGATGATGCAGGATACATGGCAAGAGACTCTGTAAGATGAATGCCAGTTGCTGCTTCGCCACCGAGCAATGCAAACAATTTATATTTTTCGGTGTGATCCGGACAAGCAGGATAACCGGGCGCCGGGCGAATGCCCGAATAGTCTTCGCTGATTAATTGTTCTGTAGACAACTGTTCATCAATTGCATATCCCCAAAATTCTTTTCGGGTTTTATGATGCAATAATTCTGCAAATGCTTCTGCAAGTCTGTCGGCAAGAGCTTGTAATATAATTTTATTATAATCATCAAGCTTTTCTTCAAATATTTTTATATGTTTTTCAATACCTTGTATGGTTACAGAAAATGCGCCCAAATAATCAATGCGATTGGGATGTATAAAATCAGCTAATGATAAATTAGGCTGTCCCTCTGCTTTTTTTATTTGTTGTCTTAAAAATTCAAGATGGACATTTTTATTTTCATGCTTCACCAAAATACTATCTGGTGCTGTTTTAGAAACTTCCCAAAAACCAACTACTCCTTTTGCGGTGAGCCAGTTTTCTTCAATGATTTGTTTTAACAATTGTTGTGCATCCTTGTATAATTTTGAGGCTTCCTCTCCAATAACAGTATCAGTAAGTATTGCAGGAAATTTTCCATGCATCTCCCAGGCAATGAAGAAAGGCTGCCAATCGATATAGGTAGCAATTTCTGCCAGCGAGTAATTTTCTAATTCTTTAGTTCCGGTAAACTTAGGTGTTATAGGATTATATTCCTTCCAGTTTAATGATGCATTTTTTTTCTGTGCCTGTTCAAAAGGCAGTAATTGTTTGGATGATTTTTTATTTCCAAAATCCAGTTTAAGTTTATCATACTCTGATGTTATGTCAGAAAGAAAATTAATTTTCTGGTCTTTATTTAATAAACTACCGGCAACAGTTACACTTCTTGAAGCGTCTAGCACATGCACAACACCTTCTTCATATTCGGGAGCAATTTTTACTGCAGTATGCATTCTGCTGGTAGTGGCGCCACCAATTAATAATGGAATGTTCATTTTCAGGCGCTTCATTTCTCTGGCAATATGCACCATTTCATCCAAAGAAGGTGTGATTAAACCACTCAATCCAATGATATCAACATTATGTTTTCTAGCTTCCGTTAAAATTTTATCTGCAGAAACCATTACGCCAAGATCAATAATTTCATATCCATTACAACCGAGCACGACACCAACGATGTTTTTACCAATATCATGTACGTCGCCTTTTACAGTGGCTAATAAAATTTTAGCAGGACCTTTTTCTTCTACAGCATTGGTATTGTTTAATTTTCTGTCTGCTTTTTCTTGTTCAATATACGGTGTAAGAACAGCTACTGCTTTTTTCATTACGCGTGCGCTTTTCACAACCTGAGGTAAAAACATTTTTCCGGCGCCAAATAAATCACCTACAATGTTCATACCTGCCATCAACGGACCTTCAATAACATCCAATGGTTTTGGATATTTCAATCTCGCTTCTTCGGTGTCGGTGTCGATATATTCTGTAATACCATGCACCAAAGCATGTTCCATTCTTTTTTCTACAGATTCATTTCTCCAGCTTTCATCTTTTACGGTTTCCTTTCCTTTGGCTTTTACGGTTTCAGCAAATGCAATTAATCTTTCTGTGGCACCATTGTCATCATTGTTTTTATTAAGGATGACTTCTTCACATAGCTGTTTTAAATTGGGTTCTATTTCATCGTAAATTACTAATTGACCTGCATTTACAATGCCCATATCCATTCCAGCTTTTATAGCATGAAATAGGAATACACTATGAATAGCTTCTCTAACGTGATCGTTTCCTCTGAAAGAAAAAGAAACATTGCTAACGCCACCACTAATCTTAGTTAGAGGCATTAATTTTTTTATCTCTCTTGTAGCTTCAATAAAATCAACTGCATAATTATTGTGTTCTTCGATACCTGTTGCAATGGCAAAGATGTTGGGATCGAAAATGATATCTTCGGGTGCAAAGCCAACTTGTGCTGTCAAAATTTTATATGCCCTGTAACAGATTTCAATCTTTCTTTCTTTGGTATCTGCTTGTCCTACTTCATCAAATGCCATTACAATAACTGCAGCTCCAAAGTTTTTACAGATAATTGCCTGCTCAATAAATTTTTGTTCGCCTTCCTTCATGGAAATCGAATTCACAATACATTTTCCCTGTACACATTTCAATCCGGCTTCAATGATTTCGAACTTGCTACTATCAATCATAATCGGAATGCGTGCGATATCAGGTTCTGATTGAACCAAATTTAAAAAGGTAGTCATCGCTGTCACGCCGTCCAATAAGGCGTCATCCATATTCACATCAATTACCTGTGCACCGCTTTCTACTTGCTGACGCGCTACAGATAAAGCTTCTTCGTAAAGTCCTTCTCTGATTAGCCTGGCAAATTTCTTACTGCCGGTTACGTTGGTACGTTCACCAACATTCACAAAATTTGTTTCCGGACGAACGATGAGTGGTTCGAGGCCGCTGAGTCGGAGATAAGGTTGTATGTGTTGTGTCATAATTAATAATGTTTGGAAGGTTCAAGAGGTTCAATGAGTTTAAAAGGTTGGTTGAACCTGTTGAACTCCTGCCTGCCGGCAGGTAGGTATTGAACCTTTTAAACTAAGAACTTGTAATTGGCAATTCCCTCGGCTTATACTTACGCACTTCATCTGCAATATGCTTAATATGATCCGGTGTGGTACCACAGCAACCTCCTACTATATTTAAAAATCCTTGTTTCGCCCACTCTTCAACGATATGAGCCGTTTCGTGTGGCTGTTCATCATATTCCCCAAATGCATTCGGCAACCCTGCATTTGGGTAAGCAGAAGTAAAACATTTTGCAATGGAAGACAACTCTTCAATATGTGGTCTCATTTCGCTTGCACCTAATGCACAATTTAATCCAATGCTGAGTGGATTAGCATGAACAACAGAAATATAAAATGCTTCAAGTGTTTGGCCGCTTAAGGTTCTGCCACTGGCATCGGTTATAGTGCCACTAATCATAATCGGGAGTTCCGCAATTTTGTTTATTCCAAAAAAGTTCTTTATTGCATAAATGGCTGCTTTTGCATTCAATGTATCAAAAATGGTTTCCACCAGTAAAATATCAACTCCGCCATCCACAAGCCCTTTCACCTGTTCTTCATAGGCAGCTACCACTTCATCAAATGTTACCGCTCTGTAACCAGGATTATTTACGTCGGGGGAAAGTGATAATGTTTTGTTTAATGGACCAATGGCACCGGCAACAAATCTTGGCTTATCTGGATTATTTTTCGTGTATTCGTCTGCGGCAGTACGGGCACAATTTGCAGAAGCTACATTTAATTCATAAGCTAAAGACTGCATATCATAATCTGCCTGAGCAATTGTAGTGCTGCTAAATGTATTGGTTTCAATAATATCAGCGCCAGCTTCCAGATATTGTTTATGAATAGCGATGATTATTTCCGGCTGAGTAATACTTAATAAATCATTATTCCCTTTTACATCTTTATGCCATGATTTAAAACGATCGCCACGATAATCTTCTTCTTCCAATTTATAACGTTGTATCATAGTACCCATAGCTCCGTCTATGATGAGAATACGCTGTTTGAGAACTTCTTTTATGTCTGCCATTTTTAAGTGTTTAATGGGTTTGGAAGGTTCAATAGGTTACATCAACTTTTTAAACATATTGAACGTTTTGAACCTTTGGAACTTATTATTTGTTTGTTGGTAAAATTGAAAAGCTGATAAACGTCTTGCAAATCCGTAGAAATGTGAAGGAGTTGTAGGTCGTTTATTAGTTCAATAATTTACCAAGTTGCAGGGGTTGAACAATAAACAAATCCTCACCTGCAACGGATGCAAATATATAATAAGATAGGGTTATCACAAAATGCAAATCAATAAAATCAATTGATAGAAGTAATATAATGCTCAACAGAAATACGATTGCTGATGCTTTTTGCCAAAGTCATCTCGTCAGCATATTCCAAATCTCCGCCGAAAGCAATTCCACGCGCTATTGTTGTAATCTTTACAGGCGTCGCTTTTAATTTACGACCAATATAATAAATAGTAGTGTCGCCCTGAATATTAGGACTCAATGCAAAAATAATTTCTTTGGTATTTTCTACAGCAATTCTGTTAATCAAAGATTCTATGTTAAGCTGCTCAGGACCAACGCCATCTAATGGAGAAATAATCCCACCCAAAACATGAAAAGTTCCATTGAATTGTTGCGTACTTTCAATTGCAATAACTTCTCTAATCGTTTCTACCACACATATCATGTCCTGCTTGCGTGAAGGATTAGCGCAAATATTACAAAGTTCTTTGTCTGAAATGTTATGGCAACGGTTACAGAATTTAATTTCTTTACGCATTGCAGAAATGATTTCACTGAAATGCTCCACTTCTTTTTCATTCTGCTTAACTAAATGCAAAACGAGTCGTAGCGCGGTTTTTTTACCAATGCCAGGAAGCTTGGCAAATTCATTTACAGCATTTTCCAATAAAGTGGAGGAAAAAATCATGTTGCAAAAATAACCTTTGGCAAATTGTTAACTGCATTTGAGGACGGTTTTTTATCAAGATATTCAAAACAATTAGTGAATATGTTTACGCAGTTTTAATACAATGTACTTGCTGGTTGGTGTATTGCTTTTCATTGCAACGCTATCAATAGGAACCAGCACATTGGTTTCGGGAAAATAAGTAGCCGTACAGCCTTGGGGAATATTAAATTCAATAATCAGAAATTTTCGGGCTATCCTTTCTATCCCATTGTGGGAATTAATTAAATCAACAATATCTCCAGGCAGTAACCCTCTTGATTGAATATCTTCTTTGTTCATAAAAATAACCCTTCGTTCATTACTTACACCCCTATATCTGTCATTTAATCCATATATAGTGGTATTAAATTGATCATGACTTCTTACCGTCATCATGATTAACTCATCAGGTTCATGTTTTTGAAATTCAATATCAGCAATATTAAAATTGGCTTTTCCAGAAAATGTGTTGAATTTTCCTTCACGAGATCCATTGGGCAGATAAAAACCACCGGGCTTTCTTACTCGCTCATTATAATTTTCAAATCCAGAGATGGTATTTTCAATGGCCTGTCTGATATGATCATAATTTGATGCATATGAATCCCAATTTACTGTTGATGTATTTCCAAAAACCTGTTTTGCCAGCTTACAAACAATCAAAGATTCGCTCATTAATTCTTTACTCACCGGCTTTAAATTTCCTTTACTCATTTGTACCACTCCCATCGAATTTTCACAACTGATGAATTGCTCCACGCCATCGATAATATCTTTATCACTTCTGCCGAATGTAGGAAGTATCAACGCTTCTTCTCCGGTAATCAAATGGCTTCGGTTTAATTTGGTGGATACCTGAACCGTCAGCTTACATTTTTGTAAAGCTTCGGCGGTATATTTTGTATCCGGTGTTGCTGATAAAAAATTTCCACCCATGGCAAAAAATATCTTTGCTTTACCATTATACATGGCATTAATGCTATCGACCACATCCAATCCATGTTTTCTTGATGGTGCAAAACCAAAACTTTTTTCAATGGCATCCAGAAATTTTTCAGAAGGCTTTTCGTAAATACCCATGGTTCTGTCGCCTTGTACATTACTATGTCCGCGCACAGGACAAGTTCCCGCGCCCGGCTTGCCAATGCTCCCCTTTATTAACAACAGATTTACAATTTCCTGAATGGTGTCTACTGCATTCTTATGCTGCGTTAATCCCATCGCCCAGCAAGCAATAATTTTTTTACTGTTTTTTAAAATATCAACGGCTTCTTCCAACTGTATATTTGAAATTCCTGCAGCTTCTAAAAGTTCTTTTTTTGAATATTTATTTAGGTTGCTGATAAATTCATCATAACGATAAGTATGTTCTTTGATGAAATTTAAATCAAAAACTGAGCCTGGATTTTTTTGTTCTTCCTCGAATAATCTTTGTTCAATCGCTTTAATCAAAGGGAGGTCTCCATTAATCTTTATTTGTAAAAACAAATCCGTTAACTGTGTTTTGATACCGAGCATCCCTTTTAACTGCTGAGGATTATTAAAACCAATTAACCCTGTTTCGGGCAAAGGATTCACCGAAATAATTTTACATCCGTTTTGTTTGGCTTTCTGCAATGCCTGCAACATACGCGGATGATTAGTTCCAGGATTCTGACCTAATATAATGATTACTTCTGCTTCATAGAAATCTTCTAGCGTAACCGAACCTTTTCCTATTCCTAGAGATTCTGTCAATGCTACGCCGCTGCTTTCGTGGCACATATTGGAGCAGTCAGGAAGATTATTAGTGCCAAATTCTCTAACAAATAATTGATATAAAAAAGCGGCTTCATTGCTGGTTCTGCCCGAAGTATAAAACACGGCTTCGTCGGGTGAATCAAGTTCATGAAGATTTTTTGCGATAATCCTGAATGCATCATCCCAGGAGATTGGTTCGTAATGAGTAGCCTCTTTACGGAGATACACAGGTTGTGCAATTCGTCCTTTTTTGCCAATAGTAAAATCATCTAGCTGAGATAACTCGGCAACAGAATTTTCTTCAAAAAATTTTGCAGTTAGTTTTTTACTGGTGGCTTCTTCTGCAATAGCCTTCACTCCATTTTCGCAATATTCACCTATGCTTGACCGGTCATCATCAGGATCAGGCCATGCACAACCCGGACAATCAAAACCTTTCATTTGGTTGATGCCCAATAATGCTTTTAACCCTCGAACAGGATCCATCTCGGAAAGTATATGCTTTGCAGACACAATCACAGCAGGCATTCCAGCTGCAGCAACTTTAGGATGCGATAGTTTTAATCCAGTGAATTTTTCCGGATTTTCTGCGTTGGGATTATCGTGAAGATGTTCACTCATTAATTGAAAGGGTTAACAAACTGCATTGGGATTAGGGTAATTATCACTTTGATCTTCAAATGTATTATCCAAGCAAACAAAATCTTTTTCTACAAGCAGAAATAAATATTTATCATTTCCAATTTGCATCTTGTGTTCAAATCCTACCTGATCCGTATTTGTCCATTCTTCAGCAATTTTTTTTGGAACATGAATAGTGATTTTGTTTCCGGAATAATCTGCAAAAAGAAAATCATTTTCTGCACATGATTCCATTCTGTAAGAGAAATGATTAATACCGAATTCTGTTTTTTCTTCAATAAAACCATGAATCGAAAAATGATCCACTTCTTTTTTTGTTAATCTAAATCTGATAGAATTTCCTTTGATTCTAATCTTCATTATTTTTTTATTTGATTGCCTAAAAATAAGTCCAAAAAATCAGATTACCATTGAATTCTCTGAGGATTTGAATACACGTTGAAGCGATTGTTTTTTAAAAACCCAACTAAGGTAATATCAAATTTTATCGCCGTTTCAACAGCTAAGCTTGATGGGGCTCCAACAGCGCAAATAATTGATATGCCAGCCATGGCTGATTTTTGCAACAATTCGAAACTTGCTCTGCCACTGAGTAATAATACACTATTATCGGGTATAATTTTTTTATCGGAAGATTTTAAAAAATAGTTGCCAATTAATTTATCTAGGGCATTATGTCTTCCAACGTCTTCTCGCATTTCTAAAAGCAGACCTTCTTTATTAAATAATGCTGCTGCATGAATGCCTCCCGTATGTTTGAAAATATTTTGTTGGGTACTTAATAATTCCGGAAGCTGAATGATAATGTCTTTTGAAACGATGAAATTTTCTTTGGAAGAAATACCTGGCGCAATAGTGTAAATAGCATCAATACTTGACTTTCCACAAACACCACATGCCGATGTGGTATAAAAATTTCTTTGTAATAACGATTTATCTATTACGACATCCTGATTGCATTCAATATTAATGGTATTTTGAAAATCCAGATGCCGAGATGCAAGCTGGTCTGATTTTAGCTGATCAATGCTGGTTATAATTCCTTCTGTAAACAAAAATCCAACAGCCAATTCGTAATCATTTCCTGGAGTCCTCATCGTAATTGATACATTCATTAACTGTCTTTCGTTTGTAATACCATGAATCAATTTAATTTCCAGGGGTTCTTCAACAGCAATCAAATCATCTGTAGTAGTTAGAATTCCATCTTTGTAATTGTGTATTTGGATTTCGTTTATTGAATGGTTCATTTAAATGGTTTATTATGAAAGGAACGAAAATCTTCTGGTGTATCAAAGCTCTTCAAAAAAGATTCATCTTCAACAAGAATTTTAAGTGTATTCAATTTATCTAACAATTTTTTAATTGAAGTATTCCCAGATGTAAACGAATGAAATAATTTTTCTTTAACTGAATTATTATAAAACGTGAGCAACGGTTCGTTGATGGTATGATTCGATTGTCGTACATAACATACCGCGTCGAAACCATATTGACTTAAAGTAGCCAGTGTTTCAATATGATGTTGTTGAATAAGCGGATAGTCGCAACCCACAAGAATAATTGAATCATCCGGCTTATTTCGAAATGCAGTTAGTAACCCTGAAATAGGTCCATTGTTTTTAAATTCAACATCATCTTTTAAAGAAGCATATTCATTGCTGATTTTTTTTTGTTGTAAATCATTGCAGGAAATTAAAACCGGTATTTTTAAATTGATGAAATGCTGAGCAATGAATTTATATTGTTCTTGTTGATGATATTTTAAAAAGGCTTTATCTGCGCCCATTCGCGAACTTTTGCCTCCGCATAGTACAAGTCCGGATAAAATAACAGGCTTTAATGTTTTATTATTGAAATCAAAATGATCAGCCGTAATTACTTTCGCATCTTGAATATTAAATTTCGATATTACTTCTTTCAGCAAAGTATCTCTTACTATCAAGACCAACCTATGGTTACTGTTAGGTTGCCGAATAATTTGTAAATGATGAATCAAAGATTTAAAAAAACCTTTTTCAATCAATTCGAGCTTTCCTATTTCATCAATGATGATTTCTGAATTTTCTTTCGGTTGGATGTTAATGAGATAATCATTAGAAATATCAAAAGCTTTGTTTAAAAAATTAAACCGGCCAATTGTTGTTGACTCTTCAGGTTTTAGTGTTTCAAAATCAATTAGATTTCTTTTTCCTATTAATAATATTTTTCGAACGCCGTTTACATCTGGAGACAGAACACCATCTGTGTCTGTAATTAAATTTATCCTGTTCATTAAGGCGGTGGTTTTGCCCGAACGAATTGGTTGTGAGATGATAATTATTTTAGCGTTATTCATCTATGTTATCGGAGATGGAGAAATGAATTAAATACAAAATAAAATACTTATACCTGTTGATACCATTAAATGATTTTTTTGCCAGAGCATAAGAAGGTGCAACATAACTTCTAATTTTAGGCATCAAATTCATGACCTGAGTAAACTCTTCTTTTTTATTTTTTCCTAAATTATTAATCAGTAAAACAATCAAAGGTCTTACTATTACAAACAACAGCATCGTTACAGCCAATGAACGTAAGACGATATATACAACGTGATTAATTTTTCCATCAATAAAAAATATTATGGCAATGAATGAAAGAACCAATAAATAAGAAAGCCATTTGAATTTATTTTTCCTTTCATTAAATATTACTGATGCCTTTTCAATTTTAATATTTTCTGATTTTATTTTATCTAAAGCAACAGGCATTCCGCTGATGAAAATTCCGAGTATTAATCCCCAGGCTGCATAAATAATAATATATGCGGCAACCATCCATAAAGAAAAAGAAAAATTATTGGGTAAATGTAAATCTTCAAGCACAGATTTTACAAAAATGTCCAGCGCCACCCATACCGATTTCCCAAAAATCAAAGTGGTAAATAAAAATTTTTGTACGGCCGATTCGGTAATTGCAAGGAAGCCATAAAGAGGTGCTGATCGTTTAAAGTTTTTTGAGACAGAAAATATAACAGCGCCCAAAAAACCCTGAAATGACACCGCAATGTATGCGGGAACTGGCGTGTGGGGACTAACTCCTGCTTTCACCAT
Source organism: Chitinophagaceae bacterium (assembly GCA_947446585.1). GTDB lineage: Bacteria > Bacteroidota > Bacteroidia > Chitinophagales > Chitinophagaceae > Ferruginibacter. The sequence continues at coordinate 31,751 of CANFGZ010000003.1, forward strand.
TAATACAATAATGGTGGCCTTCATCACTTCTTTGAAAACAGAATGAGCATGAAAAGAAATTAATGCAATAGAAATGACGGCCAGACCTCCAACAAATATTCCGGTAAATGGAATCTTTAAGGCATGCATAATTCCACCCAGTGCACATTCTGATAATGCCCATAAAGCAGTAAGTCTGGTGATAATAATTGATTGATGATTTGCTGAGGCAGACATTGATTTTATTATTTCAAATCTATTTCTCTTTCGTTTTCCCAATCTGCTTTTATAGATATTTTTTGTGGAAGCGTTGTTGCTCTTTCTGGTTGTAATTTTTTTGAATAATCTCCCGGATCCCATTTGCCATTATTGTTTTCATCATATAGCAATTGCACATCGTATTCGCCAGGTAAAATCATTTTTACATCCCATTCATTAGCTATTACTGGAAATTTCCATTTAATTGATTCTCCTTCCATGAATTCTAAAATTGGATGCCTGGAAAGATCGATATTCTTAAAAGTTAATTTTAAAGAACCGTAGTCTGTTGTATTTTTAGTAATAAAATTAAGTGTGTCATTTACTAAAAGTGTGAGGCCCGAAGAGTCTTCAAATGCTCCTTTGAAAACAATCAGCTTAATCATCATATTTGGTTGCCATTTTTCGGATATAGAAATTTTCTTTCTGGAACTATCAATACTGAAACGAGCTGTTGATAATTTTTTATAATTGGTATCACAAATAATAACTGAATCCAGATTAATGTTTTTTAGTGCACTTTTGAAGATGATTTCAAAAGGTTCTAACAAATCCTGTTTCCCCGAAGAAAGATTATTGCTAAACTTTAATTTCTTATCCGCTAATTTTTTTTCAACAGAATGAGAAGTAGGAGATTCTATTTTTTCGGCATAAGCAAATAAATTAATGGGTAGCGTTTTTTGTCCGGTATTTATTATTTCGTCGTAAAAAGCGAATGTTTCAGTTTTTGTATTGTACCATTTATTACCATCACCATCTTTTAAAGCATAAATTCTGAAATTATCTGAGGGCAAATATTTAAATGTAAAGCTTCCATCACCTTTTAACCGACTTATATAATCCGGTTTTTTTGAATTGATTGCAGTATCGGTTGCATTTCTATAAAGTAACACCAAAATAGTACTGTCTACTTTTCCATTTTGTGCCAATAAAACCTTTCCTGTTAATTCCAACGAATCAATTGAATTCCCAGTAGAAAAAATATAAGAAAAATCCTTAAGCACGTTTCCTTCATTAATATCTTTTATGGCATTTCCAAAATTGATACTGTAGGTGGTGTTGGGATTTAAAGTGTCTTTTAATTTTATTGTAATTGTTCTGAGATTTGAATTAATCGATGGGTTAATTTTCTGTAATGGAGAAACCAATAGATTTGATTGCAAATCCTGCAGCTCTATAAATTCATTAAACGTCAGCGTGATTTTATTTTCAGTAAAATTAATTTTATTTAATTCGGGCAGGGCCTTAACCAATTTCGGTGCAGTAGTATCTTTTGGACCGCCCGTTGGAGCACTTATCTGAGCACAACCACCTGAAATCATTGCGATTAATTGTGCAATAAATACGACACATAAAAATCTAATTACATTATCTTTCATCCCAAATTTCATTATTAAAGCGTAAAAGTAAAGAATGTTAATCGTCTTCGATTAAACTTCTTCTGTTTCCTGTTCATGCAATTTTACAGCAAGTTTATTTGTTTTTACAAAACTGCACCAATGGCATTCTTCTTTACCACATCCAATGTAAAATTCTCTGTTTTGAATTTTTTTCCAGGTTTGTTTGATTTGCTGTGTCACTGTTGTCAAATCTTCTGGCTGCAACTGTACTTTTTGTTTTTTATATTTTTTCTTTTTATCAGGTTCAATGAAATCAAATTCGCAGCTTACTGCAGTCCAGTCTTTTCCGGATTTGTTATCTACCAAAAGTTTATAAAATACGGCCTGTCTCCAATAATCACCGCCGTTAGGTTCTTTTGCTGAAGGGCCTTTTAATTTATCAAGTCCTTTATCAGGATCACCAGATTTATAATCAACCACATTTACATTTTTGCCATCAAATTCAAGTTTATCTAGTTTGCCTTTTATGGGAACGCCTTCAATAACGCCCGTGATGCTGTGTTCAAGTAAAATGATTTTATTAACATGATTGATGTAAGTATCATAATAATTACCAAGTACTTCATGACCATGTTCTAATCTTCTGTTGAATTGTTCTTTTGAAAAACTTTCCCGGTGTTTGTTCATGTAAAATTCAAAAAGTTCGATGAATATTTTTTTGGAAGGAAATTCCTGTTGTGGGTGGTTCTTCATTTTATCGAACAAATAATGTAACGCATAGTGTACCGCCGAACCAAATTCAGTGGCTTCGTTTTTAGCTGAAGGAATGCGAATAAAATTATTGTAGTAAAATCCGAGCGGGCATTTCAGATAACTATTCAGTGCTGTTACATTCATTACAAATCTTTCAAGAATCGGAGCCACCAAATCATCTTCAAGTTTTTCAACTTCGGGAGAAGCGCCCTGACCAAATATCAAAATGCTGAATTCGGAAACCACATCTGTATTCAGTACTATTGATTCTGTGGGCAACTGATATTGCTCCTGTATCTCAGCAATAAACATGGAAGGCTCAATTGGCTTTCCGTCGTTTTTAAATTTGCTGTAAGAGATAAACAAATGTTGTTCGGCACGAGTTATCGCTACATAAAACAATCTTCTTAATTCCTGATGATCTTTGGCTGAAGTGATGGAACCAAAAACAGTATCCGGAATTTTGTAATTTTTATTTCCTGGTTTTTTCTTCTCCCAAACATCTGCATTAGCACCCACTATAAAAACATATTCAAACTCGAGGCCCTTTGAACCATGCGCGGTCATTAAGTTTACGCCTTTCTCACTTCCGCTTACCTGTACCAGTGGAATGGTAATCTTTTCTGTTTCCATTAGCTCGATAAGGGTTACCAGCTTTTGCAGATCGAGAAAAGGATTGCGGTGGGTTTCATCTTTTATGAAATCAAATAATGCGGTCAGTATCTGAAGTTGCCAGTGTTTGTCGTGACTATTCATAACCGTGGAAATAACTCCGGTTTCACGGATGATTTCTTCAAACAGCAGCTGTAAAGTATTATTGGATACTGCAGTAATTAATTTTTCTATGATTTCCGAAGCCCTCTTTAAAGATTCGCTGATATTTGGATTAAATAAATCTTTTGAAGGTGTATTGATTTTTTCCTGCAGTAATTCACGAATAGACGTTTTGTTTTCTTTATATTTTCTATCCGCAACCTGCATTGAAATTTTTGCAATTTCAATAGGCTTAATTTCAAACCAATCGAAATGCAGTATTTCGAACAGCATTTCGTCGCCACTGTAAGCAATGTAATGTTCTGAAGCCAGGTATTTTAATATTAAAATTAATTTCTGTGCCAAAGGCAATTCTAAAGCATTCATGTGGCGTTTACTGTACACCGGTATATTCATCAGATTAAAATACTGAGAAAGTGTTTCGCCATATTTATTTTCTTTATAAATAATTCCAATCTTTCCGGGCGCTGTACCATTATTCAGCAACGATTCTGTTTTTTTTACAATACCAATCATTTCATGACGTTGCGTTTCATATTCATGAATTACCGGAAGGTGAGTAAGATGATTAATATTGCTGTTTGAAGCAAGCAACTCTTTGCTTAATCCTTCAATCTGATTTACTAATCTATCGGCATTTCTACTGATTAATGCTTTTGAGGTATCTAAAATAGGTTGAGTAGATCGGTAATTACTGGTCAGCACTATTTTAATCAAATCATCGCTGTAAGTTGTTGCAAAGTGAAGCATGTTTTCAACATTGGCACCCTGAAAGCGATAAATACTTTGGTCATCATCTCCCACAACAAAAACATTAGGTTTATCCCAGAAACTGATGAGCAGCTTTACCAGCTGATTCTGCGTGCCACTGGTATCCTGATATTCGTCAACCAAAATATATTGATACTTCTCCTGATAACCAGCAAGCAAATTTGCATTTTCACTAAGGGCCTGTAATACCCAATTAATCATATCATCAAAATCGTAACGATTTATTTTTTTCATTAATGCTTTAAACCGTTCGAATTGATTTACTGCCGCTTTGAGCTTGTCCATTTTTTCCAACTCATCATAATATGCGGGCTTCAAGTCTCCTTTTTTAAAGTTTCCTCTATTTACTTTATAAATAAATTCTTCTCTGTTGGGTAAATCTTTGATATATGAATCAATACATCTAATTAAAAAATCAGGAGTCCAACCTTCTCTTTTCATGCTACCAAATAAGGCTTCCAGAGGCGTAGCTTCATAATATACATCTCCTCTGTATCTTTTGAGTACATGATTTTTAGGAAGCGTATCAATGAGTTCTTTATAGAGTTGTATTTTTTCAAGTTCTGAAATAGGATCTAATGTGTTTTTTTCAAACAACGTAAGATTGTCCTGAATGATGTCATTACAGAAAGCGTGAAAAGTATAGATATTAACTTTGTAGGCATCGGGACCAATAAATTGCAATAGTCTTTTTCGCATGGCCACAACGCCTGCATCGGTGTAAGTAAGACAAAGAATATTTTCAGGACTGGCATCTGTATCCAATAAAATCTTTCCTATTCTGCTGGCAAGGATTTGCGTTTTGCCTGTGCCCGGTCCGGCAATCACCATAACCGGACCTTCAATGGTATCTACGGCTATTCGTTGCTGTGGGTTTAATTTCTGATATTCTTTTTCGTAAGTTTCCTGTAGCTTTTTTCTTTGAGTGGACATGGAGCAAAGGTAAATGTTTGGGGTGGAACTGGAGGGGATGGATCAACTAGATAAGCTGGATAGGCTAGATAAGCTAGATAGGCTGGATAGGCTAGATAAGCTGGATAATGCCGATCGTTACGAAACTGCTTATCCAGCTCTATCCATCTAATCTATCAGAGAACCTTTTCATTACTTAATTGTTATAATTTCATGAGCAAAGTATACAGCATCAAAACCATTCAGTTACTGAAAATCAGTATGGATGAGGCCTGGGATTTTTTCAGCAGTCCGAAAAACCTTCAAAAAATAACGCCTTCACAACTGGGATTTAAAATTATTTCGAAACATCATGGAGAAAAAATGTATCCCGGACAAATCATTGAATATATGGTGAGTCCGGTTTTAGGCATTCCGCTTTACTGGATGACAGAAATTACTCATGTGGAAGATAAAAAGTATTTCATTGATGAACAGCGATTTGGACCTTATTCGCTTTGGCATCATCAGCACCATTTCAGGGAAGTAGAAGGAGGAGTTGAAATGACAGATATAGTTCATTATAAATTACCTCTGGGATTTCTGGGAGATATTGCCAATAGCTTATTTGTAAAAAAACAATTGAAAGGCATTTTTGACTATCGACATAAGATAGTTGAAGAAAAGTTTAATTCGTAAAGGATAAGAAAGGCGTTACGTCCATGCTTCTTTTTCCAAATACTATCCTGGCATTCTTGTGATATATTTCTCTATCTGCTTAATCTGATCTACAATCTGTGGTGTTGTAGCTTTGAATGATTTTGCTTTTCTGAAATATTCTTTTGCCGCTCTGAATTCTCTTTTATTCATCATTATTGAACACAATTGTAAATAAGCTGCTGCGTTATTTTCGCTATCTGGCAACCCTGCTCTTATAGCCTGACGAATGTAGGCTTCTCCTTGCTTCATGTCTCCTTTCTGAATACAAAGCATTCCTAATTGCAATTTACTGGGTCCTTCAGCTTGCTGGGTTAAAGAACCTCCCAATGAAAGTCCTTTTTTCATTAATCTTTCAGCCCCATCAAAATCCTGATTGGCCATAGCCAAATTACCCTGAATAGTATAATAAACCGATCGGATGGGCTTGATTAATAGTGCA
>CANFGZ010000004.1 GCA_947446585.1 Chitinophagaceae bacterium
GATTTTCTTTCCGGATTTTTCAATGAGACGATCAAAATACATTTGCATCCATGGCGGAATACCGCTTATGAGCGTCATATTCTCATTAATAGTTTCTTCTACAATTTTATCCAATTTTGTTTCCCAATCTTCGACACAGTTTGTTTCGAAGGAAGGCAATTGGTTGGCTCGTAAATATTTTGGTATATGGTGATTCACAATTCCACTTAATCTGCCAGTAGGAATACCCCCCACTCTTTCCAATACCGGAGATCCACTTAAAAATATCAGCTTACCATTGGCGAATTCTGTATTTCCAGATTCTGCCATGTAACAAAGCAAGGCATTGCGAGCAGTATTGATGTGATTGGGTATAGATTCTTTAGTAATTGGAATGTATTTAACGCCGCTTGTTGTTCCGCTTGTTTTAGCTAAATAAATGGGGCGGCCTTTCCATAAAACATTTTGCTTACCCTCTTTTATTTTTTCTATATAAGACTTAAATCCTTCGTAATCACGAATAGGAACTTGCTTTACAAAATCTTCGTGTGATTGAATATTATTTAAATGATGATCTTTTCCGAAATCAGTTTTAATAGCAGCCTTTATTAAATTCAAAAAGGTTGATTTCTGATCAGCCACAGAACTGAGCATTCCCTTCTTAATCTGCCGATGTATATAGTGAGCAAAAGGTTTTGCCAGTATTGATTTAATCTTCATTTAATTAGTAGAGTATGCTACAAAGGTAGAGATTATATTGTTTATTCGTTGAGTTGTTGAGTTGGGTTTAAGTCAGCGTCTTGAGGTTTAATTTTCAAACTTAAACGTTGAACGTTAAACCTTGAACCTTAAACTTTAAAGATTAAACCTTAAACTCAATCACTCAACAATTTCTTACCTTCGCCCCATGTCAAAAACCGTCGCTTTACATACATTGGGATGCAAGCTGAATTTCAGCGAAACAACTGCCATTGGACGGTTACTAGAGAATGATGGATTTGAGAAGCGCGATTTTGATGAAGTAGCCGATTTATATGTAATCAATACTTGCTCAGTCACCGATAATGCAGACAAAGAATGCAGACAATTGGTAAGGCGAATACAGAAAAAAGCACCTGAAGCGTTGGTAGTCATTACGGGTTGCTATGCTCAGTTAAAGCCAACTGAAATTGCTGCTATACCAGGAGTGAATTTAGTATTGGGAGCAGCAGAAAAATTCAATATTACCTCTCATTTAAAAGAACTTACTAAAAACGATTCGGGTAAAATTTGCAGTTGTGATATTGAAGATGTGAATGTTTTTGTTCCATCACATTCCTTAAAAGAACGCACACGTATTTTTCTTAAAGTACAAGATGGATGTGATTACAATTGCAGCTTCTGTACTATTCCGCTCGCAAGAGGAAAAAGCAGAAGTGAAAGCATTAACAATGTGCTAGAAAATGTGAAAGAAATAGCTACGGGTGGAGCAAAGGAAATTGTGCTTACTGGAATAAACTTAGGAGATTTTGGAAAAGGATTTACTGGAGGGAAAAAAAACGAAGAGAATTTTTATGATTTAATGGTTGCCCTTGATCAACAATCATCCATTGAAAGATTCAGGATATCTTCTATAGAACCTAATCTACTGAGCAATGAAATGATTGAGCTCGTAAGTGCCAGTAAAAAATTCATGCCTCATTTTCATATTCCGCTGCAAAGTGGAAATAATAAAACGTTGGCTGAAATGCGTAGAAGATACAAAAGGGAGTTATATGCAGAAAAAGTTAGCCTCATTAAATCATTGATGCCCCACGCTTGTATAGGGGTAGATGTGATTGTAGGCTTTCCTGGAGAAACGGATGAAGACTTTAAAGAAACAGCTCGATTTATAGAATCGATGGATATCTCCTATTTGCATGTATTTACTTATTCAGAAAGAGACAATACGCATGCACTTGAATTGCATCCTATCGTTCCAATGCAAATACGTCATGAAAGAAATAAAATATTGCGCAATTTGAGTTATGCCAAAATGCAATCTTTTACCCAACAGCATATCGGACAAACGCGAAAAGTGTTATTCGAAAGCGTTAATAAGAATGGAATGATGGAAGGATACAGCGACAACTACATCAAGATTACGGCGCCTTATAAGAAAGAATGGGAGAATGAAGTATTGGAATGGGTGATATAGTACTTATCGTTCAAGTCGTCTGCCTAATGGCAGACTGGTTCAAATCGTTCAACGTGTTAAACCCTAAACCTTAAACCTTGAACCTTTAAAAATTCCACTCTCTATGACCAAGGTGTTTTTCAAATAATTTTCTGTTGGAAGGATTTGTGAGGGCAGCGAGATGACGATCATGATGAAGATCGGTGCCTATGTAGGAGATTAAATCATTTTTTAATAAATATTCAGACACTTTTGCGGCTTCTTTACCGTAGTATCCTGTAAGAGATAATATATTTAATTGAAGAGAGAATCCCAACTCAACCAATCGATGAAATGCTTTGTTATTCCCGTAATAATAAGGATACCTTTCGGGGTGTGCTAAAATTGGCTTATACCCTGCTGTAATAATAGCGAATGAAAACAATCCTGGATCATCGGGCATAGAAGCATAAGAAAATTCCGTGAGTACAATATTATCTTTTATAGTCAGAAGCTTTTCTTCTTTGCGAAGCAATTCTAGGAAATAACTATCCATCATATATTCGGCAGCAGCCGTTACATCAAAAGTTATCTCTTGTTTTTTCAATTCATTTTTTAATAATGATAATGCTTTATTGATTGTAGTTGAATCGTTTCGGTATAAATCTGAAATAATATGAGGAGTAGCCACTGATTTTGTAATGCCTAATTCCATCAACCCTTTAATAAGCGTAATAGAAGTCTCTAGATCAGGAGATCCGTCATCTATACCGGGAAGAATATGAGAATGAATGTCATTGGCTATGGGGAAATAGCTACAATCTTCAGCATATTTTTTTTTAGAAAATATTGAAAGCATTTATAAAGAATAGGTTATTGCGATTGAAGTAAGCACTTGCTTTTTGATATTGATGCAACTTACTCAGAGGCTTAAAAATAGAAACAATAAAAGGGAAAGGAATATTATTGGTTTTCATCGCCAGGTAATCTCTTCGATTGGCTCTTATGCGCATTCTTAAATCGTTGTTGCTTTGTCCGCCTCTTCTCATTTTTACAATGAGCTTTGGAAGATAGCATGCACTTGCTTTAAACTTATACAAATACCTCGACATCAATTCATAATCTGCTGCAGAATAATAGTGATTTTCGTAGCCTCCAAACTTTTTAAAAAGATCAGATTTGAAATAAAAGGTAGGATGAGCAGGCATCCAACCGATATTGAATAAAGAACGTTTAAACTCTCTGCCCTTCCATATTCTATATACTTCTTGAGTATTTTCTTGTTCTACATATTCAAGATCTCCATACACGCAATCAACATGATTATTTTCAAAAGATGCTACAATAGATGCAATCACATCATTTGTATCGAGCATATCATCGCTATTCAAAATACCAATCACGTCACCCGTAGCCATCGCCATACCCTTATTGATGGCATCGTACATTCCTTTGTCTGTTTCGGAAATCCAACTAGCAATAGTTGATTCGTATTTTTTAATAATGGAAACTGTCCCGTCTGTAGATTTGCCATCTATGATAATGTGTTCAATATCCTGATGGGTTTGATTGGCAATAGAAAGTATGCAATCTTCCAGATATTTCTCCGAATTGTATGTGGCTGTAATGATGGTTACTTTCATCGAAAAAAATTGGATAGTTCGAATAATGCATCATCAATTTAGTTAAAATTTGTTAAAAAAACACACCGCCAGAAATAAATAATAAATAGTTCATATAGTCAAAATAGAGGAATCTGTTAAATATTATCATTAAATACTATACAGATAGTACTCTATCTCTTATTTTTACAGCTGGATTGCCACTATATATCCCAAAAGCATCCAATGAAGAAGTTGCGACCGACCCAACTGAAAGTACCGCATGAGATTTTATGGTAACTCCCCCGCAAATGGTCGTTTTAGCACCTACCCATGCTCCTTCTTCGATCAAAATGGGCTTTACCATTAAATCGAAGCTTGTTTTTTTGTAATCATGGTTTCCACATAATAAAAGCGCTCCTTGTGAAATACAAACATTGTCGCCAATAGTTACTGTAGCCAAATTATCAATCCAAACTTGTTCCCCTATCCAAACATGATTGCCAATTTCCAATAACCAGGGGTATTTAATATTCACATGTGGTTTTATTACTACGCCTTTCCCTATTCTAGCCCCAAATAATTTCAATAGAAACGTTTTAATAATATAAATAGGAAACAAACCAGATTGAAAGACTATCAGGTTTACATAATACCAAATCAATTTCTTGAGTACGTTGCCAGAATGGTATTCTTTATTATTGTATGTAGACAAATCCACTTTCATTGTAAGATATTTAATTGAAACTTATTTAAAATAGTAATAACCTACCAATAGGTATAAACAATTATACTTCTGACTGATTAGTATGTTTGGAATTTCTATCAAAAAAATACATCATGATAAAAATAACTAAGTAAGCAAATATATTAAACCAAGTATGATGATCGAGTCCTAATGGCATTGGCCATCCTTTATTGATTGCTACTAAAAATAACCCAATGCGAGTGGTGTTGATTACCCACAACATCAACAACCCTCCCAATAACCAAAGTAGCTTTTTAACTAGAGGATTGGTAATTGCAATTACAAAAGCTGCCCAAAAACTCATCACCCCATATCCTGCACAACTATAAGAAACAAATACACCTTTGGCATTGACTACTTTTAATAAAAATCCTGGTAAAATTTCTGTTTGATATCCAAACAATGCAGCAATATAAGTTGCGCCGTAAACAAGAGAGTGTCTTAGCCAACTTACATAATCAACATACTTTTCAATGAATGGAATATAATATCCTCCAGGAGTAGCCAGGCCACTTAGAAACTTTGTTCCATAATAGAAGGCAAGGAAAAGGACTAAAAATTTTAAGAGGAAGGTATAAAATGGATTAGTGAATTTCATAGATTGAATACTGTTGAGACGTTGAGGCGTTTAGTTGTTGAGATAAAAAACCAACCATCAAAATCATATTGCATATAGGTTCTTTTTTAAAAACAATCTTTAATTAAAATTATTATTCAACTTTTGTCTTGACACACGAGACGTTCAAAGTTCAACGTTATATTTATTTGAAAGTTAATGATTAATGGAAAATAGAAATTATAAAATAGTATTCAACATTGAACGATTTAAAATCCGTTGAAACTTATTCGTTGAACATTAAAACTTACACGACACTCCCCCACATCACGTTGTAATCCTGCTTCAACTTTTCCCTATCAATTGCCTTAGCAGCGTATTCGCCTGCACCAAGAACCCAATGTTGGTAATCATCGTTGTTCATATTTGCAAAAAACTCAATCGCATTTTGCAATTCATTTGTTTCCGGATTAACATTTAAACCAGCGTGATGATGTTTTAAATTCAGCCAAGGAGTTCCAAAAGAAGTAATAACAGGCTTTCCTACAGACAGTGCTTCATAAATAGAGTGCCCAAAATTTTCGCTTTTACTTGGTAGTATGGCAATATGTGACCTTTCAAGAAATGGCGTCATTTCTGTTGGCTCCACTTCTCCATGATACACTACGTTTATATTAGAAGGCAATTGTTTGATTTGTTGCAAACACTCCTCCCAATAGGAATGATCTTTGATAGCGCCACAAATATGGTATTCGATGTGTGCACTAGAATGTTGTAAAGATTTTAATACTAATAAATAATTCTTCATTGGGCTAATCAATGCAATACTCACCATAGAAAGCGAGTGCGCATTTTTTTGTAATGGAGCACTTGTAATGAGTTTGTTGGGGAAATTTCCTGCTATTATTATTCTAGCTGTTATTCCCATTTGATACTTGACGTATTGCTCTTCTATTTCATCTGTTACATGAAAGAAAGTATTTTTTTGAATATTAAGCAGATTTAATAACGATAGATATAATTTCTTCTTCCATTTCTTTTGCGATAGTGCTCCGGGGTGCATCATGCCTCTTACTGAAAGAATCTTTTTGGGAGCTTTACAAAACAACAAAGGAATGATGTTGAATTTTAGCGAATAAATACCCACAATATAAAGTACATCAGGAGCATTGTCTTTCATTAAACTACGAATAGAAGAAAGCGTGTTCCATTTGCTAGTATACCAAACTGATGTATTGTCATTGTATTTCACCCATTGATCAATAGCTACATCTGTGAGCACTGTTCCATCCACATCATTGTTGCTACATAGTATTTGATAAGATATATTTTCATAGTATTGATTCACCATATTAACCAATGACTGAACAGGGCCTCCTGCTCTAAATGCAGGAGCAAACCAAGGTGTTATAATGAATACTTTTATCAAGCCGTTTCGTATTTTTTATAAAAGGTGCTTTTCCAAATGATATGAATTAATAAAATCAGAAAGACAGATTTTATCAAATGACCTAAAATAGTTTGCAATTCACAATCTGGACGTATGGGATAATAAAAAACCAAGGGGGTGAATAATAAAATCATGGGAAAATTCTTACTGTATTTCAAAAAGGAATTTAATACAAAAGAATACAAATATCCTAGTGCAAACATAAACACTACACCCCCAAAAATGCCAAAATTTAAATAGGCATCGGATAAAGAGCCCAAAGCCATTGAAGTGCCAGATCTTAAATTAATTCCAGAATATTTAGTGAATATTTTTTTGTCTCCAGCTCTTAATTTGTCTTTATATAATAAGCGAGGGAAAATAGCTGATTGAATTAATTGATACATTTCAGTTCCATTCTCGAAAGGGATGACGTTTGGCACTCTATTCATAACGTTTGTTAAAATAAAGCCTTGATTGATACGAGTATTATTTTCAGCTAATCTTTTGAAATTAAAAAATCCTCCCTTTTGATTGCCCTTGTCATATACTTCTTGAAACGTTTCTACATTACCCTCTTCTCCAATTTTTAATGCTGAACGATAATCAGCTTTTGTCAATTGTATTATGATTGCTAAAATAAAAAACACAAAAATTACACCAAACTTGATTAATACAGATGGTTTTATTTTAATTGCATATACAGAAGCTAGCATAATAAGCCAGGTTAGTAAATCATGGAACATGCCTTCACCAAGTGAACTAAATATAATAGAAGAAACCACTAAGATAATGGCTGATAATTTTAATTGCCTGCTACCAAATAGGATCATGAAGACTCCTACGAATTTCAATCCTCCTAACAAATAGAAAACAAAAGCTAATTCGGAAGAGAAGAAACCTGCAATGATACTTGCGGAGAACCCAATTCCAATGAAAAAATAAGAAAGACTGGGCCTACTATCTACAAAATCTCCAAGCCGTTTTTCATTAATCACTTCTCCTTTTAGTTTTCCAGCATTGATGTGCAGCCCTGCTATAAAAGCCAATACTGCCGGAATTGCGTAATTAAAATAATCGGCTTCAGGAATTTTCATTCTGTACATAAAATACGCGTATTCATCCAATCCATTATAAGCAAAAGTAGGGCCAAGTAAAAACTGAAGACACATAAAAGACCCAAGCAAATACCTGATTGGAATTGCGGCACCCACTACAAAAAAGAAACTCATAAATTGATATAGGATAATACATACTGCAATAAAAGAATACCAACTTATTTCTAGAAAAAGTATTCTTATTACAAAAGCAATGATAAAATATATCGCCCATTCAAATTTGGGCAATTGGATACTACGCATATAAGTAATTCAATATTATTTTGTTTTTTTTAAAAGCTTAGTATTATTGTGATGCATGCTTTTACTTTGTTACTTGTGCCTTTTTGGTTGTCCAAAAGAGCTTAGAATCAGCAATACTCGCTATTACGGAAAAGGCTTCTAAAACTTAACAAGTTGTTTTAAAATTGTGATTTTATTAATGCCTTTTTGCTTGTCCAAAAAAGCTTAAAATCAGCAATACCCGCTATTACGGAAAATGTTTCTAAATCTTAGCAAGTTGTTTTAAAATTGTGATTTTATTAATGCCTTTTTGCTTGTCCAAAAAGGCAAACAAAAAGGACCCCGCCATCGATTGCCAGCCCGATGGCGGCTGGTTCCTTGATTTAGCTTTAAAACATACCGTCAACTTGAAATCAATTTGATTTTTTGTTTATTGGCGTTTTGCCTAGCACTCGACAACCTTGGTACAATGTTTATTATTGATACCGTTCGCTTGCCAGCATAACGAACAAAAAGCGAAGCCAATGAAGGTATGTGCGCCTGCCTGCTTTTTGGAGTGGTGACCGAAGGGCAATGCCTTAAGCGAACTTGATTTTTTGCGTCCTTTTTGATCAAGCAAAAAGGACAAGGGCCACCGGCGGCCCAGGAGCCGAAAGCTTTTGCAAGTATTATTTGCGATTTTCGTCGATGTTGGCACTATAAACAACTACTTAATCGAATTTAGACAAACCGATATTCATTGACAACACTGACTTCTCTATAATTTCAGCTAAATAATTTTGATTAAAAGGAGAAATTTTATTGAGAGAAACGTCTCCCATTTGTTTGACTAATGAAGGGTTATTGCAAAATTCCTGCATTTTATTAAACAAATCATTTTCAACACCCGATTTAAATACAAAACCATTTTTGCCTTGCTCAATAAGATCGGGTGCACACCCTACTTTATCACTTACTATCATAGCTTTTCCGCAAGTCATCGCTTCATTCACCGCCAATCCCCAGGTTTCACCGGGGCCTTGTGAGGGTAATACGAATACATCTGCTAAGCGATAGACAATGGGCATCATTGATTGGTTTTGGAAAGGAAGGAAGATGATGTTGAGTTGTTGAGTTGTTGAGTTGTTGAGTTGTGTAATTTTAGATAGATCAACTAAATTATCTTTAAGTATGCCGTCTCCAACGAAAATCAAATGACAATCGTGTCTTGTTTCACTCAACTGCTTGAATGCTTTGATTAATAGCTCAGGATTTTTTTTGGATTCTAATTTTCCGGCAAATAAAAAAACTAAATCATTTTCTTTAATACCTAAATCTAATCGCCATTGAGATGCACGCTGATTATATTCTCCTGTTAAATCAACAAAACGATTATTGTCTACCACATGCGGCGCATAAATCAATTGATTTTCTTTGATGTTATATTGTTTAAAATATTGTCGATTGTTCTCCCCCACATACAATGCATAATCAATGTTTCGATAAACCCATTTTAGCACTATATTTTTAATAATAGATTTAAAGAAAGACGGAGAATCAAGTAAAGTAGAGTCGCCTCTAAAAAATAGAGGGATTTTATTTCTAAAATATCGCAAGCACGACAAATGAGCAGAATAGCTCCATCCATATACTAACAATGCATCAGGCTGCCAGTTTTTGATTTGCTCATTTAGATCCCGACATTGAATGCCCTTAAAATGATGAGAACCTGGATGCTTAGATATGGTTTCTAAAAACTGATATTCATACCCTTCTAACAACGGAATATCCCATTGAATAGATTTACCAAAACCAGGATCATATTTATCTTTTAAAACCGATTCTCCCCAAGTATAAAAAACTTTAATGGAAATAATCGCTCTCTCGCTTAGTAAACGAAACAAAGGGGCGTTGTACTGAATGGGATGAGTAGTGACAATAGCTAATTTTTTCATTAATTAATAATATATATTAACTCAATTTATCATTACCAATTGAAAAAAAAGCAGGATTAAATAATTTAATAATAACAAATTTAAAATACAACATAGAAATTATATACTAAACAATCCGTATTCCTTTCTGATTTTAATTGACAAGATTTTGCCTCTTATTAATTTTTTTATTATATTTTTTATATTAATTGCACTAGTCAAAAATAAAATATTTGAATAATTGTTTTTATGAACAACATAAATAACTCCCCATAATGGACAATCAATCAATAACTCATTGTGAAAATCTTTTATTCTTCCATAAGTATACCCATGGGCTTCAAAAAGATTGAAGTCCCAAAATAAATTTCTATTAAAATCAGGAATTGTAATCAAATCTTTTCTTATGATATGCGTACTCCCATTTATATTTTGAATGTCATATTTTTTTATCAATATGCATGAATTCTCTTCGTAAATAAACCCTTTTTTAATTCTCCACCCGGGGGGTGAATTGCTTAAGTTTTCATTTACATATTTAGCAAGCTTATTACTAACCAGATCATCGCTATCAACGCCCATCAAATAATCACAACCAAGATCAATTGCCTTCTTACATCCATAATGAATTTTCTTTCCTTTGTCAAGCATTTTTTCAGCATATTCTAATTTATAGTATTTAAGGACATAATCTAAATCCTCAATCGAATCAGCTGATACAGAGTTGAACGGAAATTTTTCAAAAAAAATATTTTCATGTTTATAGTTGATCTCTGGTAAATCATTATAAACAATTATCAATTTGAACTTCTGATCTTTTTGCGCACAAATAGATTTAACAGTCCTACTTAACAATAAATTATCATAGTCCCAATTTTTGGAAACAGATTTAGGTTTTACAGGAACAACAAAGCCAATCATATAATTATCTACTAATGTTTTCTGGAAAAAAAATAATACTCGCCTGTCACTCTTTTAACAAAACTTTTATCTAGCGCGGACATTACAGTCGTTTCACATTCAGGACTAAGATGAGGATGAAGTTCAACAATGATATTGTTCGTCTTTTTAAGCCACTTATGATAATTTTTTTTCAAAAACCTCTTTTTCACTTCCTTCAATATCAAGTTTTAGCAAGTCCAGCACATTAATCCCAAATTGACTCATAATATCTTCTAAATTAATTGCACTAACCACATTTTCAGCTGTTTCACTGATTGACATTTCTTTTGTGATAAAGGAAGCATTGCCATCACCTTTGTCAATAATTTGAAGGATACCACTAGTATTCCAAATACCCTTGTTCAAACAGAAAATATCAGAATAATTCTTTGTATTTAAAGTTAGCAATTTAAAATTAGAACGCTCTGGCTCTATCGCAATTATTGAAGCTTTTGGATATTTGTTTTTAAGGTATAATGTAGATAGCCCAATGTTTGCTCCTCCATCAATAATAATTTTTGGAATTTGTTCAAAATGAACATTTAATTCTTCTCTCATGAAAATTTGAGTAAATACTTGGGTATCATACTTGTCATTTCTAAGTCGAATATTTAAACCTGTATTTTTTATTTTCGCAGTTAAATATTTATTTCTTTTAAAAATTCTTTGAGCTATATAGCTAGTTGCATTCCAAAACCCCATTTTTTCATAATGAAGTAGGATTACTTTAAGCTTCAATAATAAGCGCTCAGTCATAAAATATTTTATTTAATTATGAATGAATAGGTTTTGAATCATGAAGTGCCACTAATAAATCGGCCAAATATGCTGTGATTTTTTTAGCAGAAAATTTCTCAAAATCTGCCATCTCAATATTGTTTGGGTTATAATCAGTTTGAAATGTTAAAAAGTCCTGCAAGAAATCGATGAAACGATGCCCAATAGAATGAACATCAGGTTCTCCATTAAAATCAAACACTAATCCTGCATTTGTACTTCTCAACACTTCTACTGCAGAACTATATTTATGCAAAACTGCCATAACAGGCTTTTTACTAAGAACTGCTTGAAAGGCTTTGGAAGGAGTATAATGTGGCTCTGTGCTACCCAATATAAAAACAGCATCAGCAATATTTAAATGGGTTAAAACGTCTAAATAAGGAATACGTTTGGGATATTCAAATACGATTGTATTCCACAAACTGTATTTTTCAGCTAATGACTTGATGTTATAACTTTCAGGATCGTTGGGTCGGCTGCCGGTTCCAATGAAATGGAATTCTATTTTCTGTTGAGGTGTTGAGTTGTTGAGGTGTTGAGAAAGAGATTTGAATATTTCCTCTAAAAGAAGATAGGCCTTTGGTAACATGGCGCCGGCATAAACAAACTGAATCACCCCTGCTTTCTTTTGAAATAAATATGGCTGTAAATTCAATCTCTTAACAGCCTCATGATCTGACGACTCCCCACCATAAGGCATGGCACCAAATTTACAAGTACCTTTTAAATGAGGATTTCGATCAATAACAGACCGATAATACCCCTCAGCAACTCCAGTAATAAGAGAAGCTTTTTTAACAGCAATGGGTTCTAAAAATTTAGCCAACTGAGTACTCCACCAATGTCGAGAAAAAAACTTATTAGAACCAGGGAATTGATGCACCCAGGGATCAACATAATCAATTCCATAGCGTACACCCGTTTTTCGATGAAGGTATCGGCCTATTAAAGCCGTATAAAAAGAAGGAACAATGATATAAACGAAATCAATCTTCTCTAATTGAATCAACTCCAGTGCTTTTTTACGTAATTGAAAAAAACCACGTAGTCCAATATCTCCAATCAGTCTCGGCTTAGTTACAGAAAAAGCATTCACTTTTTCTATTCTTTGATTATTTGGAATTAGCTTATGCAAGTTCCAATCTAAATTTTCCTCATAATACTTTTCATGTACTGTTAAAATAATAGGCTCCCAACCAAAGGAAGACAAATGTTGAGCAAACAATCTTGCTCTATGAACAGCAGCCAAGTTAGATGGTGGGTAATGAGGAGATATGAGGAGGATTTTTTTCAATTTAGTAAGGCTTCCCATTTATTTATAAGTAAAACTGACTCTTTTTCCCAGCAATAGTCTTTAAATCGATTATATCGCTTTATTTTATTTTGTCTAATTGTTTCTATATCTGACAGGATTTTTTTTAATAGATGTATATTATCATCAATTGAATAAGTAAAGCATACTCCATGAGTTTGGTTGTGATTAATAATATATTTATGAGCAGAAATATTACTAGCTAAAACAAATAACCCTGATTGTAAATATGCTATAATCTTATTTGTTATTGCCAAGTCTCTATTTTCATTATTTGCAATATCCAAAGCCAATCCAATATCATAAAGGGAAAGCTCAAGGTGCAACTGTTTCTGTGTTATATTTTGATGTACAATTATGTTCTTATATTTTGATAATTCATTTTCGAAGAAATGGTTATCAAGATGGCCGTATAAATGCAATTCCACATTTTCTAACATTTGAAATAATTCTAGAAATTCTTCAATCCCTCTTCCTTTCTTTATGTTTTGAGAAAACCAAACAAATTTTATTTTCTCTTCCGAAGTAGAAATTGGCTCAATAAATTCATTCGAAGGAAAATAATTTAATATACTAAACCAATTTTTAGACTTATAAATCAAATCCTCTTCTATCTTATTCTTAATTAGTTCAGATCCAAAAGAAACATAATTAAATTTTGGTAATAATTTTTTAATCAACAACAATGTAATATGTTGTAATTTCCTATTATTATATTCTCCTGGATGATAATCTTCTATATCAAATCCAGAAGGACAATTAAACTTTTTAGCTGCAAACATTGTTGGATAAATTGCACCAGGATTATGACCGATAACTAGATCTGCACGATGTACTTTCTTGATGGCATTAATCAATAAGTTGGATCTTCTAGAAACAGACTGCGAAATTTGAGAAGTAACCAATATGTTAACTCTTCCAAATAATCTGTAGTATTTTTCTTTTAACAAATTACATAACCAAGTAATAAATGGACGTCTTCCAGCAGGAATAAGAATAAATTCAACGTTTTTAAACCGGGAAATTAAATCATCATTATTAATCTTACTCCAATTATTAAATTCAAAACAGACTACAGTAACAGAATAATTACTTTTAATAGCTAAATCTATTTCCTTCACTAATCTTGGATTAGTAGCTAAATTAAGTGTAGATATAAATAAAATTTCTTTCAAGAATATTCAACATTAAAAATGCTTATACCAAGCCCACCCTCTTTTATCATCATCGATTTTCTTGAATGCGCAAATGCTTCCATTTATTTTAAGACTAGAATTACTTCTCAATACTGTATCATCAAAAAATTCATTGTTAATTTTTCTTCCAAAGGGAAGTATAATATAACTAATCATCCTTTTGAAATAATCTAATACCTTTCTTGAATTAGATTCGTAAAAAGGGCCTGCGGAACCAATAGGGACATAATTTGGATAGTTAGATATGTATCTCATTAGCTTATTTAAAGGAGGCAATGCTACATCATCAAAAACCACCACACCCCCAACATTTAAAAGCCTATTAATATATAAGAACTCCATCAATACATGATCAAAAGTATGCCACCCATCTACAAAAACGAAATCAAACCGCTTACCACTTTTCAATAAAGTTGGCAGCGTGAATTCCGAATAATCTTCAATTAAATCAAAATTAGAAAAACCACATTCTTTTAAATTCCTAATACCCATACCTTTCCATTCTAAATATTGATTAGGATCTAAAATAGTATGATGAGCATTGGGACTAATGCTACTGCAAATAACCATTGAAGAAACACCTTCAGCACAACCTATTTCCAATGTGCTTTGTGGATTTGAATTTGAAATGATTTCTTTTATAAAAAGGGCTTCATTTTTACTAATGGCCGATGTTAAGGAATACCAATCACCATTTTCTAAAATAAAACCATTTTTTTCAAGAATCTGTGCAGTAAATGAATGCATAAGTAAATTAATTATTTTATTAGGAAATAAATCTATTGAATTTATTTTTTATGGATGGGATATTTACGAATTTATAAATAGAAACTTGTAATATTCTAGTGTATTTCCACCCAATAAAAAAATTAAATATCTTAAAAAATAAACCACCATTAGGCTCTAAAGTTCCGTGACCGTAATAATTAATTTTGATTTCATGAGACTTTATAAGATCCTTATAAAATGGATATAGTCTATAATATTGACTTAAGAAAATGTTTGAGATGATTCTTCTTACTCTAACTGAATCTTCAAAAGAAATCAAATTTTCGCCAATTAGACATGTTGCTAAAAAAGTAGATTCGAAAAAAGATTTTTTAGTTTGTACTGAAATACTATTTGATTGCCCAGATCTATAATACAATCTTGCGCCTTCAGAAAATTTTACACCTTTTGAGTTTAGCAATACTCTAGTATAGAATTCTGTATCGTTAAACAAGATCAATCGTTCATCCCAAAGTCCTGATTTTTCTATTATTTTTCTGGGAACCAGCATTATACCACATTGTAACATTGGTCCGATATCGACTGTTGTCAAAAAATCAATTGGCGCCATGTCGCGCCAGTTGTCTAACTTTTTAAAATGGGCCGTTTTAGTGTCATCGTTATAAAACCTCGACCATTCACCATAAGCAATATATTCATTATAATCGATTAAAACATTCATTTGACGCTCAATCATTTCAGGATTAATTAAATCATCGGAATCCATGAATTTAATATAATCACCTGTTGAATGTCTGTATCCATTATTCAAAGCTGCATCTTGGCCCTTATTTTCTTGAGTAATAACCTTTACACCCTTTTTAATATATTTATTGGCTACTTCTAAAGTATTATCTGTAGAACCATCATTTACAACTATAATTTCTATTTCACCGTACGTTTGATTCAATAAAGATTCAAGTGTTTCAGATATTAATTTATCAGCATTATAAGCTGAAATAATTACAGAAACTAAAGGATGAATATTAAGCAACTTATTTATACTTTTTTAAATTTAAATGAAACAAACCTTGTAGAAAATCTATAAAGCTAAATGAAGCATTTTTCCATCCAATAATTACTTGTTTTAAATTTTTGGAAAATAGCAACTGCCGATACAAATTAACTACAAACCTTCTTTTGTTTTTTTTTAATAAAAACTTCCTTTCATTTTCAGTAATTGGCAAAGGAAGACAATTCAGAGCATCTCGCATATAATTGTATCCGTAAAAGATATATGAGTCCTTGTTGTTTATTTCTTGGCCATCATGAATCCTGTAATAAATAAACTCAAATGGGTAGAGATAAATATCAGAATAACAACAAGCTTTCAAATTAAAAAACATATCATTTGCAGGGCCATATTTCACAGGATATCCTCCGATTGATTCATAAAAAGATTTTCTGATAAACGTCCCTCCCGGCCCCATATATAAAAATTGTTTTTCGAAAAAATGCTTCCTGATAGCTTTATCTCCAGGCAATGAGAATGTATCGGCAGAATGAGGCCAATACATAGCAAAATTTAAGCATTTGACAATCTCATCACTATATAATATATTATTTATTGTGTCAGCATTTAACTTATCATCAGAATCGACATACATAATAAATTCCCCCTTAGCCAAAGATGCAGCTTTATTTCTATTGGGATAATCACCTAAGTTTTCTTCGTTTTTAAACAGCTTAATTTTGTCATTCTTCTCAGCAAAACCTTTTGCAATAGCAAATGAATTATCAGAAGAACAATCATCTGTAATAATCAATTCCCAATTAGAATAATTATTTGCTAAGACGCTTTCTATAGCTTCAATAATAAATATCTCTCTGTTGTAAACAGTCATTAAAATACTAACAAGGGGTTTCATTAATTGCACAACTAATTTAGGGAATGAATAATATCTCTAAAATTACCCATTAACATCTTCCAATCATATTTTTGCTCAACCAGCAACCTACCATTCTTACTTAATTTATTTGTCAACTGAACATCTTTCAATAGCATAATTATTGCTTCAGCAAAATCTTCAGGAGTATCTGCAATTACAATCGAGTTTTCATCGTAAGCAATGCCTTCAGCACCTAGTGTGGTAGAAATAACCGGACAACCAAAACTCATAGATTCTGTTATCTTTAAACGAATTCCGCTTCCACTTAACAAAGGAACAATACTTAGCAAGCTATCATGATAATATGGTGCAACATCTTCAACTCGACCAACTAAATTTATGTTAGTGTCACCTTTCAAATAAGTAAACTGATCTAAATTTTCGCAATTACCTATAATTACAATTTCAAAATCATTTATTCTAGACCTTAATAACGGCATAACTTTATCATAAAACCATCTAATGCCTTCAATATTAGGCAAATAATTCAAACTGCCACAAAACAGTATTTTTGGCTTTAGCTGTTGGTTATAATTGAGTGCAGGTGTTTTTAAATCCACATCAACACCAGAAGCTACTGTTGTATATAAAGTTTTAATGCCAGTATTGTTAATTCCTCTTAAAATGCTTTCATCTTCTTTGGTTACACAAACCACACAATCTGTATAACTATCTATAGTTGACTCAATTTTATATGCATTCTTTGAATATCTAAGATATTCAATATTATTTTCAGCATCAGCTAATTTCTTCCATAATACATGGTCGACGTTATGCGCTTCATAAATAATTTTTATTTTAGATTCGTATTTCCTGACAATATTACTTAAGTAAAATAACGATTCGAGATTTTCAAAAATAACAACATCTGGACAAAATTCATTTAGTGATAGTTTGAGTGGCGTATAGAAATTCAAGAACATTGAATTGACAGATGTTTTCCCCCCTTTGAAAAAGAGCTTAAAGAATAAATAATTTAGAACCCTTTTAGGAATTAAAAATCTAAAAAAAGGGATTTTAATATTTGCACCCCCAGCTTTAAAAAATTTAATGCCCTTAAAAATATCAGGCATATCATTTTCAAAAGTGTCGAAATCTTGATTGGTTAGAACAGCCACATCAAAATATTTGCTTAATTCCTTTGTTGCATAAAAACACCTTAAAGCCCCTCCTCCTTTAGGAGGATAAAATTCATAGGGAATTACAATCAGAACTTTTAAAGAACTTTTACGATTCAAAGAATCAATCATTTTAACTATTTTGAATTGAAAAATTTTGATGAAATGAATTCTATTATTCTTTGTACTTCTTTTGGATTACCATTATACAAGTTCGGATAATTAAGAATAAAATTATCAAAAATAGATTTGGGTGTTCTTTCTGGATTATATTCTATTTTAAAACCAAATAATTTATTTTTGAGATCTTCCTCATCATTGTAAACTGTAAAACATTCGGGCAATAATCCAGGGCCGTGAATCTTTGGATTATCATCTAATCTCCATGACATTGGCCAGCCCGAATTGGGAGTAAAAATTTGAACCCCGCAGGCCAAACATTCAGCTATAGGCATTCCGAAAGCTTCAGGGAACTGCAGAAATAAAATAGCAGATTGCTTATACAATTTTCTAATTTCATCAATTGAATAATTACCTTCAAGTACAATGTATTTAATGTTTAATTGTTCTAAAACCTTAATTTGTTCTTGTTGATATTTTTCATATCCTTTTTGGGCAAAATCTACCAAAGCAATAAATTCATTTTTAGAACTGTAAGATAACCCCCAATTAGTCATCTCTAAACCAACAGACGCCCATTTATAATTGGGCATGGTTCTTATTTCAGTAACTTCTGTTACCGCTAAATGAAAGTCATACCGTTCAATCGAAGCATCCGCATTTTTATGCAATTTTTCAATCTGCGTTGGGGCATTTCCTAGATAATATACCTCATGATACAATATCGGCTTATTAATTTTTTTTCTTAATTTCTCAATATGATAATGATCCTTCCAAAACCCATTAGGTGTGCATTCGCTGATTATAATTGAATCGTAAACTTTTAATTTACGCAAAAACTTACGGTCTTTGAAAAAGTTGCAGATTTTTTTTCGTAACCAATAATGATATTTTAAAGATTTATTTGTCTCATTATATTTTTTTAAACGGGTGAGCGTATCAATATCAAAAAGGATATCTGCAATATGGCCTGCCTTTTCAATTTGAAACTTCAAAGATTCCGCCAAAATTCTAGGGCTGCGGTAGTCGGGACGTGTTAGGATTGCAAATTTATTATTCATTTCTGATAAGGTAGCAGGCACTTAGCAATAAACTTTGCACTTAATTTCATATTCAAATGCTTACGAATATCTTTTCTCTCTCGAAAAAAATTCAATAATAAATTAATATTAAGGTCTGCATTATTGTAATAATTGCGTAATAAGTATTCTTTAATGTTCTTGTTTGTATTCTGATCCGAAAAAGCATCAACAGCTTTCAAAATTAATTCTTTTGGATAAGTAACATTTTCTGTAATGATTCTTGTCTTGTAGTATTCAATTAATTCAAACCATTTATTAGAAATTTTGCTATTAAATGTAAAATAGTTTTCCAAAAACTCTAAATCTGTCGGCAGTGGTTTATTTAAAACTCTTGCAAAGCGTCTTGCCTGAATTTTACCTGCTAAATGATACTGTCTGTTCCATTTCTTTGTAGAAATTTGAGTTTCATGAAGCCTATACTTTAATAATATTTTTTGAATATTTGACATTTCAGTAAAAAATGATACTCTTTCGAATAATTCATAATCCTCTGCATATAGATAATTATTATCATAAAACAAATTATTACTTCTAAGCAAAGATGTTCTCATCATAACGGTTGGATGAGAAAATGGAGTTCCGAAGAATAAAGAAGCATTGATGTCAAAATTTGTTACGGGGAGATTTACGATGGCTGATTGTCTCCCAAAATGTTCAATCATGCTTCCACAAAATCCAATATCAGGATTCTCATTCATGAACTTAAACTGTTCTTCAAATCTATAGGGCAATGAAATGTCATCAGCATCCATTCGTGCTATAAATTCACCTTTTGCTTCACTAATTCCCCTATTTAACAACCCAACCAGGCCGGCATTATTCTCAAATTTGGTATACTTAATTCTGGGGTCGTTATAAGCCTTAATGACTTCATCAGAATTATCTGTGGAACCATCATTATAAATCAAAAACTCAAAATCTGAAAAAGTCTGATTTAGAATACTATCAATACTCTCTTTGAGTTTGTTTTCCGCATTAAAAACAGGCATTATGACAGAAATCTTAGGCATTAAATTTGCCATAAAAAATTAATTTACCAAATACTTATTGTAACCAAACGTAGTTTCACCATTATCCATAAGTATAAATCCACATTCATCTAATGTATCAACTATATTTCTTCTGCAATTGTATTCGTCGTGAATTTCAATAGCAATGAATTTAACCTTCTTTAAGACATCTTGTATTTTTTTAAAATCAGAAAATAATTCCTTTTCTGATCCTTCAATATCAATTTTAAGTATATCAATAATCTTAATATCCCCATTAATAATTAAGGTTTCAAGAGAATAACCTTTCAGTTTTGTTACGTTATGAGTCTCCTGTACCCTAATTGCCCAATCATTTTTATCTCTGAAATCTCGTTTGATTTCAAGATAAGTATCATTAATCCACAATCCTCCTCTTATTAAGTTTAGAACCCTTATTTTATTTTGATGAATATTATTTTTTAGAATTTTGAAATTATTTTCATCAGGCTCTATAATCAAGAATGATGCATTAGGCAGATAATTGCTCAAATAAATTGAGAAAGCCCCTATATTACCTCCTGCATCAATCACAACCAATGATTGATCTAAACTACATTTTTCAGTAATCAGATTTACTAAAGGTCGGTATTCTTCGTTCACAAAAATCTGATCGAAAACAAGAAAGTCACTAGAAGGCGGCTTTCTTAAAGTTAAACGTAAGTATTTATTATTAGAATATTTAAATGCTGTAAAAACAGAAGTAAATGTTGTTTTGCTTTCTTTTAATAAAAATCCATTAAAACTAATTAAATGAGAAGTTAAAAATGAATTAAGCTCATAATCCCGAACTGGGAAGGGTAATTTTAACGTCTTCAATAGTTGAAAAATTAGCAAACGGATTTTGCATAAAAAATTAACACGCTTTAAATCCTTAATTTTGTTAATTACAAACACATTTTATTATTTTAAAAACTTATTAAATCGCATTACAAAAATTCTCCCTAATCAAATCCCAACTATACAATTCAAAAACACGTTTTTTTGCCTCTGAAGATATCTTTGCTCTCAAATCAAATTCACTTATTAAAAGATTAATTTTATCTGCAAATTCCTTTTCTTCATCAACAATAAATAAATGTGTTGGGCTGCTAACTTGTATCCCTTCAACGCCAATACTTGTACTCACCACCGGCTTTTCCATTGCCATTGCTTCCAATATTTTTAGCCGCGTACCGCCCCCTACTCTTAATGGCACAACAACAACCCATGCCTGGTTATACACAGGGCGCATATCAATCGGAGAAGAAATAATCTCAATGTCATCCCTGCCAATAAAATGCTTAAACGCATCTCCTGCATTAGCCCCGGCAATTATAAACTTACAAGTAGGATATACTTCTAGAACCTGAGGAAAAATTTTTTCAACAAAATATTCTACCGCATCTCTAGTTGGCCTGTATCCCATAGTTCCAGTAAACAGAAGAGATGGATATTGGGTTAATGATGAATTAGGGATAAAATAATCAGTATCTACACCATTAGGAAAAACCATTACATTTGAATTGGGCAGATAAAACAAAATTTCATTTTTGTCGTGTTCCGAACAGGTGATTATTAAATCACATTTAGAGAATCCATTTAATTCAACTTTTTTCATGAGTTTGGCTTGCGTTCTAATCCAAAACTTTTCAAATCTGCTTTTAGCCAGCGACTCCATTCTTTCCAATACCTTGTACTCAACATTATGAGCATTACAAATAATTTTAGCTGCGGGATAAAGGATTCTTATATCAGAAAAGAATGGCAACAACGTACTGAAATCAATCCAAATCAGATTGGATGTTTTCATATCATTATAAATTTCATCCTTTAATTCGTTATACTGTTGCAGTCTTTCAAGTGACCGGGCAGGAATAGAATACCCCATCTTGCAAGTGAATAAAGCATATAACGCAACAACATATTTAACTGCAGAATAAAAAAATCGGGCTAATATATTTGGCCCTGAATAAGGATTGGAAACCATATAGTCGGCAAACAGCATCAATTCACTTTTTCGAAAACTCCAGGGAGCAAGCAGCCATCTCAAATTCAATAATAAAGCACGTACTCTTCCCTTTGAGATTTTTGAAAAAGATACTGTAGAAGACCGAATGCACGACAATTGCTTTGTAAGCTGACCTGGAAGATCATCATTATTTATCGGAAATAAAATATAGGATTTGCAATTTGTGATTTTAGATAGCGCTAGGGCAAAATTAAGTGTTCTTACACCACCACCCGTAGGAGGCTTGGGAGGGTCAGCCGAAATGAATATAGAATTTAATATTTCTTTACTATTTTGGGACACGGGATTATTTTAATAAATAAATAATTTTCTTATTAATCAGCTTTAAAATTGATTTTAAAAAATAAGACCCAACATCTCCTCTTCTCAAAAGAAATGAGAGTCCGGAAAGCGCACTTCCTAGTTGATTGTTTAATATTTTTTTATCAATATATTTTTTAATAAAATAAGTCGACAATTTTTGTTTAGAAATAATTTTTTTATTAAAAAGAAATTGGAAATCGATATTCAAAATATGCTTATTATAATAAATATTGTCTTTATAAAAATTAATGATATTATTAGGCAATCCAATTGAGTTTTGAATACCAATAATTATCGAACTTCTCTCAATTAAAAAATTATCAACTAGGCTGTTACTTGTTGTTTTTGAGTTTTCATGTAATCGAAAATTAACCAAAACTTTATTTAACTTAACAAAACCTTCTTGCCCATAGCTAAGCAATAATTTAACCCACATATAACCATCCATTATGTAGTGCAAGTCGTTCGAAACACCACCTACACTTTTAACACCTGACAATCTAAAAAATGTAGAGGGTTGAGCAACTTCACAACACTCGATTGTTTCTTCCAAAGTGTTTTTTAAAAAGGTACCCTTATGCAATGAAACATCGCCATTCATCATTATGTGATTCTCAAAACCAGATACAAATTGAACTGATTTACCTAAATTAAATGCATCAGCAACAGCAAACAAAGTGCCGGGCTCATACCAGTCATCGCTATTCAGCCAATTAAATATTTCGCCAGTACATATTTCAAGGCCTTTATTAATAGCATGACTTTGACCTTTATCCTTTTCGCTTACCCAGTATGTGACAAACTTTTCATATTTTTTAATGATAGACAAAGTTTCATCAGTACTGCCGCCATCAATGATAATATATTCTAGATTTGGATAGTTCTGGTTAATGACGGACTGAATTGTCTGTTCAATAAACTTTCCTTGATTAAAAGATGGAGTTACTATAGATATTTTAGGCCAGGTAGTAATTATTATTATTTATGATTACAAAAAATTATCTTTTAAAATACTGTAAAGAATAAAAAAAAGCGGGTATTAAGATTGAGAGTTAAGAAAGGATTCAACATCAAAGAAGTGTTTTTCAACATTTTTCAAATCATTTTCACTCCATTCCCACCATTTTATAGTAAGCAGCCGATTTATTGTTTGGTCATCAAATCTATTTTTTACAACTTGAATAGGACAGCCTACTGCTATTGCATAGGGCGGGATATTTTTCGAAACTACTGCACCAGCTCCTATTACGGCTCCATCACCTATTTCAACTCCGTCTAAGACAGTAACATTTGCCCCGATAAAGACATCATTCCCGATTTTGATTATTTTTCTTTCCTCTATTTTATCAACAAAAGAAAACGAGATACCATTTTGTAATTTAGTTGAGTAAAACATAGGACTGGTAGAGATCCCATTAGTAGGATGTATTCCCCACCCGCATAAAAAGCCAGGGCCTACTGAGCAAAATTTACCAATTACTGTATTTGAAATCATGGAATTTTGAGCGATATATGTATAATCACCAATGGTAGTATCCGAAACGGAATATGGCGGATACAATTTTACTTTATCAGAAAACTTGAGATCATGTTTATGATTTATGTTCCAATTCACATTTTCATTAAATAAAATCCTAGATTCAGGAACGAGCCTGAATAAGACTGACCTAAATATTCGTTGAATTACTTTCATCAATTTTTTATAAATTTTATCAGAGAAATTTACATCTTTTGAAAAATACATTTTAAAGTTAGTATTCTCCAGCTCTTCAACTATATCTGATTTCTTTGGATGTCTTAATGGAAAAAACATTTTTCGAGCCGGATAATTCGAAAGAAAACTATTCTCATTACTTGTATGGGTTGCATCTTCCCTGAAACCAAGATTAGAAACTAGATTTGATTTCGGCAATACAACAAGGCCATCATTTTTCCAAATGGTAAAAAACCATTGATAATCCCAGGTCATTTTTATATTGTTGGCAATATGATTATTAATTGTGTTTTGCCAATATTGACCTATTCCAGAATTGGAAAAATTTCTTTCAATAATTTCTTTTCGCTCGAAACTGGCTAATTGATGATACATGAAATCATATTTAACCCAGGCTCTTCTCCAGGTTGCCCAACCCCAAATAAAAGGAAACTTAGAAAAATAGTAAGAATCTGAACATTTATTTTTTGGAACGAATGAGTTCCCACTTATTTGCATGATATTATCCACGTACCGGAACTTGTTAAGCAACTCTTTGCAATAAATAAAAAAACTTTCTTCAGGTAAACAATCATCCTCAAGTATTATGCCTTCTTCAACATGCTCAAAAAACCATGTTATAGCCTCGGATACTGCTCTGCCACAACCTAAATTCTCACTTCTAAATAATGTAATCAGTTCACAATCCCAATCAATTTGTGTAGCAATAAGTCTTGTCTCTTCGCATTTTTCTTTTTCACCTGCTTTATTTAATCTTGGGCCATCTGCAGCAACAAACAATTTCTTTGGCTTTACTTTACGAATAACCTCAAATACTTGTTGAGTTGTATCTGGACGATTAAAAACAAGAAATAATACAGGAGTCTCTAAGCTCATTTTATAAATCTATGTATAACAGGCAATTGTTTTAAAAAAAAAGGAGATTTTAGTAAAAAGGGGTACCTATAAAACTCTTTTAGCAACAATAATAATTGAGTCTTACGGCTAGGCTTTTTAATTAATAAGTTGTATTCATAAAACCGTTGCCACAAAAGAAATATCCTCCCTTTTAATATAGATGCACCTTTTCCCCAAGTAAATAAATTATAAAATAAATCCGGCCTGTTTGCAAGAATTACATCTTCATGTTTACTACGATTGTTATAATGCAATCCATATAAAACAACTGGATTAATTAAATCTCCTGGGCATAATTTGCAAACGGCAGCTAATTTTATACAAAAGTCAGTATCCTGAGACAACCTAAGTCTTACATCAAAAAAACCTGTCTTTTGAAAAACGGTCTTTTTTACAGTCAATGCATTTAAAAAGAAAAAACCAGCATTTCCAACAGGACTCATATTTTCGAATAATTTATCATGAGAAATAGGCTCTTTAATAGTTAATAAATTATTTATTTTCTCAAGCCTATTTTCTCCATCATCATCTAGCGCATGAGCTAAAGAAGCACTATAAACACCTTCAATAGTATCATCAGAAAGAAATATTTCTTTATCTCTATTGAAACGACCCGGTAAATATTGATCATCCGCATCTAAAAAAGAAACATAATCAGCATTTGAATTATGAATACCTAGATTTCTTGAGGCGCTAGCACCTTGATTCCCTTTATCAGGATGTTGAAATAACTTAATCTTATTGAACTTAATTGATAATTCTCTACAAACTTCAAGAGATTCGTCAGAAGATCCATCTTCAATCAGTATCACTTCAGATACCTCAGGTTGATTAAGAGCCGATTCGACTGCCTTTTCTAAAAAAAAAGCTGCATTATATATAGGAATAATTACGGATAGAGTAAAATTTGAATTTTTAAACATCATGACTTCTTAACACGATAATCGTTAACCATATTCCTGTATTCGCTATCAAAGAATGAACGAATTATAATTTTAATGCTGGTGATATACTTTAAAACAAATTGTCGATAAATGAATTTTAAAAAAATATACTTATTTGAACATGTTCTTAGGTACGAAATGCAGTATTTAGAGAGTTCCGAAAGATTGAAATCTTTTACATTGTCGTCATGAATAATAAAATCAATAATGCTTTTTAAAGATCGATTATAGGCGTTTTTAACGGAAGGTACAGAAGGGAAATGATGATAAATCTCTTTGTAAACAAAGTTGGATTTAATCAACTTGATTTTGATATCCAAAGAGCTCCAAACACCATCTTGATGAGTTCTATAACAACCTGAATTGAAATTAAGATACCTCCCTTTCCCATGCTGTAGAATATTAAAAAATAAAACAGCATCATTAACAACCTTGTAGTTATCAAAATCAATATTCAAAGATTCTCTTCTGAAAACTACTGTAAGTGTCTTCGTAACCCAGTGATCAAAAAAGGAATCTACCGTGATGTCAAAATCGTTTTTTACTTTTAAATCAGTTGAAAGAGAAGATTTTTTTATAACACTACCCTCGCTATTAACAACATCATAATCGTGACAACAAATAGAATAATCTGAATTAGAATTTAAAAAATCAACTTGCTTTTGCAATTTATAAGGGTCAGTCCAATAATCATCCCCCTCACACATTGCAATGTATTTTCCAGTACAATTCGTTAATATATTATTTTGATTTGCAATTGCACCAATATTTGACGAATAAAAAATAAGTTTAAACTTACCTGGAAAACGTGTAGCAAAATCTAATACAATCTCTCTAGTATTATCATTTGAATAATCATCTCCCACAACAATATCATAATTGAAATTAACAGATTGATTGAGTATACCCTCCAATGTATTTTTTATAAAAAGGGAATGATTGTAAGTCATAACGAACACACTCAATTTAAAATCTTCTTCACTCTTCGCATATAGAGCCATTCTAAAAAAATCATTTGATAAAAATTGATTTTTAAATCCGGCTTTTTGATAAATTTTAATAGCGGAAAAATTCGATTTATTTACATTTAAATAAACACTTTGTAAGCCAAATTCATTAAAAGCAATTTCAATCATTTTTTTAGTGGCATCAAAGCCATAGCCTTTACCCCAATATTTTCTTTCTCCTATAAAAATATGAAATTCAGCATCGTAGGAATTGATATTTGTCAACTGAACATTGCCAATATAAGTGTTGGACTCAATATCACAAATTGCATACCTCTTCTCGTTTTTACGATTTAAAACATTACCGATCCAATTGATTTCATCTTGAATGGATATTACCTGAGTAGGCTTAGAGCCAGTTAGTTGCCAAACTATTGGATCATTCCTCCATTTCCAAGAGATATTTGCATCTGACTCTTCTAATAATCGTAAATAAACCTTACTCATCAATGAGACTAATTATTTTTTTCATTTCAGTCAATCCGTAGCGATGATCTATTGGTAATGGCAATAAGTTTTCGTAAAGGTCTATTTCCAAACTGCCCTGAGGAGCATAAAAAGCGACACTTTTCCAAAAAGCAGGTATGTAAATTTTATTTTCAATCAGCTTTTTCTTTACAGAATTTTTCTTTAGCCATAATGGATAGAAATATGGCACTTGAATAGTATTTATAGGAATAACTAATTTATTTCTAAGTTTTAAATGCTGATGCAAAAATGTGAAATTTTCAACTCTTTTGCTTTTGATATATTCATAATCAATAGAAGAAAGAATCCTTTGAGTCAATTTAGACATTAATTTTATTGGCTGATTTTCAATATTCTTTTCGTTTTCACAAAATTGATCATATCCATTTTGGGCAGAATCATCTGAACGAATTAACAAATGCTTCATTCTATCATAAGAGTAATCTTGCTCAAATTCAATATTTATATTTTCGGTACAGTATAAGTAAGCTCCGTCACTTACGCCAAAAAATTTCCTAGGGGAATAAAATGTATCTACTCCAGGAATAGAATTAGAGAAAAAAGACTGTGCATTATCTATCACTAAATTTTTACAAGATTTTGATAAGTTCTCAATAAATTCATCTTTTAACCCGAAATAATTAGTATATAAAAAAAAGGCTGTATCATTTATTTTGCCGAAATCAAACAAAGGCTCAAAATTGTGGTCAATAGAATAAAATTCAAATTGCACAGATTGTCTTCTAATAGCCTCTAATAATACTTCGCATGTATAAAAAGGCAGAAATATTTTTTTGATTTTTTTAGCTATTAATATATACTCTAATGCATTTCTCCCTGAATTAAGCATAATTGCATCGCTGTGATAATTATTGCTGCCTTTACATTCTAATTCAAAATAGCCGCCAATTTCTTTCATGCAAGGTTGTATTTATTGAGTAGAATATTTACGTCTTCTATTGAATTATTCATCAATACATCAATAATAGACAAGCCAGAAATAAATTCTCTAACCGATTGGGAATAATTTAATAATGAGGGCTCTAAAAAACACAATTCAATACCTTTACTTTTAAAAAATGACTTTTCATATAATTCCTTTCCGCCAATCGCATTGTGATATGATTTAGCGCTTTCCTTTAAACAAATATCTACAACCCGATGCTCTGCATTGAGAGAAGCATTTTTGTATAAAGTTGATGAATAAGTAATTTCTTTTGTTATTCCTAGATAGTCTAAAACCGAAATAACACTTGATTTAGAAACATCCGAAATAGTCGTATTGATTGACCCATTGATATTTTTTTCTATAATAGGAAAAACCTGTTTGAAATAGGGAGCTTTTTTATAAGATTGAATAATAGTTGAAATAAATTTTTTATCCCAATTTATTGGCTTGTCTGAAACAATTGTTTCATTGATGAGCGAATTTGAGCTTATATTTCTAACAGGTATAGTAAACAATTTCTTCTCCCCATTGCATAAAATATTATTCCTATTAATCCATCCTTGCTTAATAAATGTTACATCATCATAAAAAACAAATTTATCAACAGAATTAATCAACTGAAAATACCCAATATAAGGGAAAATATATGGCTGCATAATAGCTAGTCTCATGCAGATAGAATTACTTCTATTATTAAATCAATTTCTTCCTTTTTTAATTGCAAATATAGAGGCAAGCAAAGTATTCGTTTAGATATATTTTCTGAAATAGGAGTCGATTGATACTCCACTATGTCTGTATAAGTATTTACAGAGGGATAAAAATATCTTCTTGGAAAAATATGTAACTCATTCAACTTTTTTTCTGTAATTAAAAGCGCTTCTTCGGTTTCAAAAATCACAGGAAAATAGGAATAATTGCACTCGCCAAATTTTATTTCTTGAAAAGAAATTTTAGAAAAATTCGATAAGGAATTCTTGTAATAAATATACTTTTCTTTACGGTCTTCTAAAACCCTATCATAGTATTTCATATTTGCTATTCCTAAAGCAGCATGAATCTCAGTAAGCTTTCCATTAAAACCATCTTCGACAATGTTTTTTTGATTGTCATGTCCAAAAAATCGAATGCGTTTCAATTTTTCATTTAATTCATATGAATCAGTAATACAACCACCTCCTTCAGCAGTATTAAGTAATTTAGTTGCATGCAGGCTCGTTGCAGATATATCGCCCCAATTTAAAAGACTCTGCCCCTTAAATGTACTTCCAATTGCATGTGCGGCATCATAAATAACCTTCAAATTGTGCCGTCTGGCAATTGCTTCGATGGATTCCACATCACAAGCATTTCCAAATACGTGAACAGGAATTATTGCTACTGTTTTATCTGTAATAAGATTTTCAATTTTAGATGCATCAATGTTTAATGTTTCAGGATCAATATCACAAAATACAGGAGTGCATCCCTCCCATTTGATAGCACTAACGGTCGCTATCCATGTAAAAGGCGTTGTAATAATTTCTCCCTTTAATTCCAAAGCCTTAATAGCCATTTGGATAGCTATAGTTCCATTAGAAACAGCCACAAAATTATTTATACCTAATTTGGTAGAAATATCCCCTTCCAATTGTTGAACAAGTGGTCCATTATGAGTCAGTATTCCTCTTTCCCATACCCCTTTTAACAACTCCATATATTCTTCCAAAGGTGCTAAAGAAGACTGTGTTACATAAATAGGTTTTTTAACCATTTGCTTTAGATTTTAATTCATCAATCAAACGTGCTTGATTTTCATTTTGCTTGTACTCGATATTCTTTTTTTGACTTGTATCATCCTTGCAGCAAAGCTCATGAAAATGTAATAGCATATTTCTGAAATGATTGTCGCTCTCAAGTTTTATAACTTGAGAGTCTTTGCCCACCTCCAAAAGAACTTCAGGAGCGTAACCTATTGGAGCAGTAAAAATTCTGTTAGTTGATAACTTCCCTTTACTTCCCCATATCTCTAAACTACATTGATAAAAATTATCAAACCCAAAAGCAATTTCTGAAAATAAATCTCCTTGAATTTGTTTTATAAAAGCCCCCCCATAGATATCCACTCCCCTTTTGGTATCAATCGATAAAGATGATGCAGCTACTTCAATATTATTTCCAAGTAATTCTTGAGTGATTCTTATTGGATATGCACCTGCATCCAATAGCGAGCCTCCACCAAGCTCCTTTTTGTATCTTATATTTTCTGAATCAGAAAAGGGAGGAAACCCAAAACTGCTTCTTATACACCTTAATTCACCGAGTACATTGTCCTCGATAATATTTTTAATATAACGAAGCTGGCTATGAAATCTAAATTGGAAATTCTCTACCAACGCCAATCCTTTACTTTGAGCAAGGCGATTTAAAG
Source organism: Chitinophagaceae bacterium (assembly GCA_947446585.1). Lineage (GTDB taxonomy): Bacteria > Bacteroidota > Bacteroidia > Chitinophagales > Chitinophagaceae > Ferruginibacter. Next base: position 30,639 of record CANFGZ010000004.1, read on the forward strand.
CTTGCACCTCAGATAAACTACAACTAAGTGATTTTTCTACTAACACGTGAAGCCCATTTTCCAATGACTTCTTTACCCATTCAAAATGCATTGCATTTGGCAATGGTATGTACACTGCATCTAATTCAGAATAATTAATGAGTTGATCATAGCTCTCAAATGTTATAGTTTTGAATTGCTCAGCCAAAAGTAACTGTTTAGCCTGATCACGGCTTGCAATACCAATAAATTCAAATTCATCCAACTCTAAAATTGCAGGGACAATAGACTTAAGCGCAATTTGAGCCGCCCCAATAACTCCTATCTTTATTTTTTTTGTACTCATGATCTAATCTGCGAAAGAAATTGCTGACAATAAACTCCTAGCTTGTATATTCAGATAATTATTGAACTTAATAAATGACTTGAGTTGATAAAGTGTCATCCAAATATAATTGTCAGGCAACTCAAGTGGCATTTCATCACCTGCCATGACAATAAGATTTCTATTTTGTTCCATGTAAAACCTCCCCCCCTCTTCAGATTGAAAGGCATCATATAATATTTTACTTTTAGGAACAGTTAAAACATAGTCTAAAAAAGGTAGATTTTTAGACTCATTAGTTTTATAATTACCAGTGAGACATTGTACAGTTGGCGCTAACTCTACTATATCAAAGTTTCCGCATTCTAGTTTAGCCTGTACAACAAAGTGAATGATGCCGTCAATTTCCTTACATACAAAAGCGCAAATTCCGTCTTGCAAAGACTCAATCATGGGTTGTGTCCAATTTTGAACCTCTCTGTTTTCTATTTTAATATCTGCAGCAATAACTTTGAAAAATTTATTTTCTTCATGACCAATTTCAAATTCTCTTATTGTCCATCCCTTAACAGCTTTTAGCGGAATCCTTTCAACATCGAGCTCATAAAAACTTTTTTGCTTTGTCATGAAACTTAAAACGTCATCAAAGCTATTCAATGATTTTCGATTTTCGAGCGTGGACTTAAGCATATTAAATCCAATATTGCTTTTATTGTGCATCATATCTAATGTCTCAGCCAAATCATCGAACTCTATAGAATATTCGCCAAATGAAATGCCAGAGATAACAGTTCTGGTATCCATATTCACAAGATTGTCAAACTTTATTAACTCTTTTATTTGACCAAGTGTTGCCCATCTGAAATTATCATAAACAGGAATATCTTCATTTATTTTAATAATAATATTTCTATTTCTCTTTTTTAAAAACCTAGCACCTTGTTCAGACTGGAGCTGATCTAGCAGAATTTGATGACTTTGGGCCTCTCTAAAATATTCTAAGTATAATGGAGCCTTCCCTTCGTGAGCTCTGGTATAATTACTTTTAGTGGCTTGAAGTGTAGGGGACAATTGAACAAAGTTGATATTACCGGGTTCAATCTTAGCCTGCACCAAAAAATGAAGAATACCGTCAAATTCCTTAACAATAAATCCTAGGTATCCTATTTCATTTTGATTTATAATTGGCTGTTCCCATTGATTGATGTACCCATAATTGGTTGTTATTCTGATGCCATCAATAGAAAAGAACTTCCCAGTGTAATGTTTCAACCTTCCATCACTTTCATCGATAGACCAATTTTTAAGAGCTGATAAAGGAATTTTTTGAATATTTACATACACCCTCTCCTTTTGAAGTTTTATCCAATTAAGTATATCTTCTAAACTTGAAACTTTACTATTTAAAGTAAATGAGCTTTTAAGAAATTCAATATTTTTTAAAACTATATTATTCATAAATAGAAAAGCCTGAATTAAAAAGATTCATTATTGCACATTAAACACAAGATTTGGTCTCACAAAACCAGGCCATTTGCCGTGCCAATCTGTTTGTGGCCTATCTTCTAAAATTTCAAGATTGACAATGTCTTGAACACTTAAAACAGGAATGGAAGAATCTGCTACAAACATTAAATTAATAGTAAATGTTCCGTCGTTTAAAAAATCTCCTGGAACACTACAGATTGCCTTTCTCAAGCCCTTTTCTAAAAATTCTGGCTTAGTTCCAACATTGAAAATACACTCGTAATTCATAGTATTAAAATGAAGGCTCAAATTGATTTTTTTATCATCAACATAATTCCAGAAATCAATTTCAATATCTATTGGCGAATGAATATTAAGCTGATTTTTTAATCTAAGATCACTCGAAACGATCTCTACCCGACTAATTTTTATATATTTATTCCCTAAAGCTATTTCGGGCGAATCAAATTCAACTTTAAGCTTATTCTTATTGCCGAAATTTAGATACTTCATTATAACGCTTTCGGTATTCCCAATACAATCAATTGAACCGTTTCTCAAAAAAATACTGTTAGCACATAAATTCTTCAAGGCAGTCATATTATGACTCACAAATAGAATTGTTCTACCCTGTTTTGAACTTACATCCTTCATTTTACCAAGACATTTCTTTTGAAAATCTACATCCCCTACGGCTAACACCTCGTCGATAATCAAAATATCAGGCTCTAGGTGAGCAGCCACCGAAAAAGCCAATCTAATATACATGCCTGAAGAATATCTCTTTACTGGTGTATCAATGTATCTTTCAATACCAGCAAAATCAACAATTTCATCAAATTTGCTTTTTATTTCATGACGGGTCATGCCAAGTATGGCCCCATTCAAAAAAATATTATCTCTTCCACTCAACTCAGGGTGAAAACCGGTTCCCACTTCCAATAATGAGGCTACCCTGCCATTGATTTTTATATTGCCTGTTGTGGGAGAAGTTGTTCTGCTTAAAATCTTTAATAAAGTACTTTTCCCTGCACCATTTCTACCAATAATACCCAATACTTCTCCTTGATTAACTTCGAAGTTGATATCTTTTAAAGCCCAAACATACTCACTACTTCCTTTGACGGTTCGGTCATTGGTGTCACCAATCTTTAAATAAGGATCTTCTTTTCCGCGCATGCGATGCCACCAACGATTCACATCATGTGAAAGCGATCCTGTTCCTACTTCACCTAGGCGGTATTGTTTGGAGATATTTTCGACTTTAATTACTGAGGACATTATTGAGGTGTTTAGTCGTTTAGCTGTTGAGACGTTTAGTTGTTGAATTGATTAACGATATTTGGTAGTCGGTAAATAATATTTAATTTTTTGGAGTCCGTTAAATTATTGATCTGCAAATTTATAGTGACGAATCAACGAATCAACAACTAAACAAATCAACAAGCGAAATTTTTCGCCGTCACACCGTATCCATAAAACTTTTCTCAACTCTATTAAAAATCAGCATTCCGATGAAAAGAAAAATAACTATTAATAAGGCGCTGTATGATAAATACTCTACAGAGAAACTACCCTGTCCCAATACTGCGTATCGAAATGATTCTACGATTGGAGTTAACGGATTCCAATAAATAAAGGGTTTGTATTTAGATGATTCAAAAAACGACAAAGGATATATTACCGGTGTGGCATACATCAACAACTGCACAGCAAATCCTATCAGCACAGTAAAATCACGATATTTAGTCGTTAATGAAGATATGATAATACCCACCCCCAGGCCAAGCAAAGCCATCATGACCACAAGAACAGGAATTAATAACCAGCTCCAGCCGATATAAAAATGCCCGCCTTTAATAGCAAAATATCCCATTACAAGCAACAAAAGGATTAACTGAATTCCAAACTTGACCATATTAGAAAGTACCACAGAAATGGGTAAAATAAGACGCGGAAAATATACTTTCCCAAATATGCCTGCATTGGCTACAAAAGTATTAGAAGTGCCATTTAAACAACTGGAAAAATAATTCCAAATAGTAATGCCACTCATATAAAATACTGCTGGCTCTATACCATCAGTCGGAATTTTTGCAATTCGATTAAATACTATCAAAAATACAATCGTAGTAAAAACAGGCTGTATAAAATGCCATAATGGCCCTAGAATGGTTTGTTTATACTGAGCAGTGAAGTCTCTTTTTACAAATAGCCAAACCAAATCCCTGTAGCGCCAAACATCAATTAGATTCAAATCAAAAAGACTTGTTTGAGGCTTGATGACGAGGTCCCAGGTATCTTGTTGTATATTTTTAGATGGCATTATTACTGATTGTTCGTTTAAGGTTTAAGGTTTAAGGTTTAACGTTCAAATCGTTCAACGAGAAATATTAGTACTATAAAATCAAAGTAAAGAAATGTATTTGATGCGTTGAACCTTGAACCATTGAACCACTTAAACCAATAAGGCTTCTTCCAACCGCCTCTTATACTCATCATACCCAAAGCTTTCCATCAACAATTCCTCATTAGGTAGATATTTGTTTTTATCATTTAATATATTATCAATGGCAATTTCAATTTCATTGGTATCTAATGGATTCACTAAAGTTCCTAATGCGCCATTTATAAGTGCATCAACAGACCCATCCATATTTCCTGCAATAACAGGAAGACCATAATGCATCGCTTCAATGAATACAATCCCAAATCCTTCTTTTATACTAGGCATTACATATAAATCGGCTAGAGAAAAGTGTGCATCCAGCTCCTCCTCTGAAACAAATCCTGGAACCACTACAAAATCCTTTAATCCATGATGAGCAATTAATTGATCTAGATATTGTTTTTCTTGTGAATCGTATTTACCAGCTAACAAATAACGTAATTGCGGATGCCTAGGTATTAAATTAACCATTGCTTCTATCACCCTGTCATATCCTTTATATCTTTCTTTGGATGAAATACGTGTAAGGGTAAGCATAACCTTTTGGTCATTTGTAAACCCATATTTCATTCTAATATTATCTTCATTTACAACACTACTTATATTTGGAATAAATGGATCTAAACAATTATTGATCACCTTGCATTTCAAAGGATCAATTTGTTGATTCTCCTGTAATTTCATGGAAGTAAATTGACTAACCGAAACGAATGTGTCAATGGATGTAAGCATCATTTTCTGAATCCAACTCAACTTACCCCACACTTCTATTCCATGAGCAATCAAAATAATTTTAGCAGAAGGATTAATGAGTTTAATCATACGTCCAACCAACAACAAATTAATATGACTAAGAACAATATGATTTTTTTTTCTTCCCATCCAAATAGCTTCTACAATAAATTTCATTTTGCTTTTGCCAAACCCTTTAAATATATCTGAAGTGAAATAACGATTGTCATCAGCATCTTCTTGCTGATCATACATTGACAATACTCGAATAGTTGCTTTTTCTTCTACCGAAAAAGAATAAATAGCCTTTCCTATAACCTTGCATACTTTCTCTATACCTCCGGTTGCGGAGAAAACTTTTAATGTAAGGAAGAGTATGTTTTTTTTGGGTTTAATAGGTTTCAGGGGTTTCAGAAGTTTAAAATGTTTTTTTAAGGGTTTTTCATTCAACTTTTAAACTGATTTAACTTTTGAAACAGTTTTACAAATCCATTAAACTTCAAACCTTAAACGTTAAACGTATTTATAACTCCGAACTAGATTGTCAACTATATTATTTATTTAGTTTTTCAAGATTGCGTTTGTCATCCTCATCTTTTGGCCTCCCAGTTTTTACTTTGTTCAAAATTAAATCTTGATAACTGATATATGATATTTCAACACCATCAACCATTTGTGAATTTCTGCGGGCATATTGATTATCATAATCGTTCGCATCTAAGCCAGGAATAGAAGTCATAAGATCTACATAAAACCCATCGTCCATCATTATTTCGCAATACCCTGCAAGTATTGGAACGCTCATTAATTCTTCCATCCGTCCATACCCCATTTTATCCAAAGCCTCCACCAATGAGTTTCTATTTTCTGCACTATCCTTTATATATACATCAATATCACTTGTAGTTCTCTTGTACCCGTAATGATTAACAGCGAATCCTCCCACCACCATAAACATAACTTTTTGCTGGTTTAAGCATTTTGCTAATCGTATAAATTCAGGTATCTGCATTTTAATTGTTATTTACTTTACGAATAACCAATCCCTTACCTTGGGGATCTCCGTGTGTTGCTCTTCCTGCCAATTTCATAGATAGTTGGCACAATTTCACTAGATGATGAAAACGTTGTTCTGGCGGAAGGGCATAATGACGCTGCATCCTTTCGAGCTGCAAATCTTTTTTTTCAGTATAAATATTTAGTTTCAATTTATATAATTCTTAGAAAATATTACCGA
>CANFGZ010000005.1 GCA_947446585.1 Chitinophagaceae bacterium
TGGGAGTCGTCGTTGGAATGCCTCCGAAAAAAAACGGCTTAATCGATGCGCCCATTTCGGAACATCTTCTACAAAAAGGAACGATGGTGATCCACCGAAATGGAAAACCTTCAACTACAGGATATGAAGTACTTGAAGCTTACCAACAATATTCTTTGGTTTCCTTTCAATTACATACTGGAAGAACTCATCAAATCAGAGTACATTCAAAAAACATTGGAAATCCTTTAGCCTGTGACCCTATATATGGAGATGGCAAACCTGTTTTACTGTCTTCTTTTAAAAAGAAATTTAAATTAAGTCAACACGATGATGAAGAAAGACCAATTATCAGTAGATTGGCGCTTCATTCTTACAAACTGATTTTTACCGATGACAAAGACTTTAAACATGAAATTACTGCTGAAATGCCAAAAGAATTCAGGGCTTTGATGCAGCAATTAAGCAAAAATAGCTGACCTTTTAATTGGATGTTAAAATTGAATATCCTTTAACTATAGATTTCGAGCAACCCTTCAGGTAAGTCAACAAAAACCTTTTTATTTCTCTTGTCGATTTTTATCAGACTCCCTTCATGTATAGGAATTAACGCTTCTTTCCCATTGTATATGATTGCACAAAGAATCTGATGTGGTTGTTCTATTACTTCTATTATAGTCCCAAGTTCATTTTCTCCTTCAATAATATGAAACCCTAATAAAGCAATAGGTGCTGATTTTTCTGAGTATTTTTTAAAATCAGCCTCCAGCATCCATACTTCTTTTGGGGTAAGTTTTCTGGCTACTTCTTTATTATCTATGCCTTCCAGTTTAATATAAGTTTCGGCTTCGTTTTTAATGGCTGTTTTCTCGATGAAATAAGGCATGAAATTATCTTCTCCTTCTTCAATAAAAACGGCCTCAAGTCCTTTCAAGGTTGTTTTCTTGCCAAGATTATGGTGTAAAACCAAATCTCCAGACAAACCATAGCTGGCTGCAAATTTTCCAATTTTAAAATACTGTGACATTGTTCCGAATTAATAATAAATATAAAAGGAAAAAATTAAAAAAGTCCCGCAATAAACGGGACTTGAAAGAATTTACGGCACAGAGATAATTATTCTTCTGCTTTGGTTTCTTCTTGTGTTTCTTCTTGCGTTACTTCTGCTGAAGGAGTTTCTTCTGGTTTAGATTCCACTTTCCTTACAACAGGTACGTTGCGACGATCCATCCGTGCTTTTTTTTGAGCACTTTGGCGATTTGCAATATGGGCATCGTGTTCAACGCTCCATTTTGTAAATTTTTCCATCGCAGTAGCCTCATCAAATAAGCCTAAGCTTACTCCGCGAAGTAAATGCTTTAAGAACAATACACCTTTGAAAGAAAGAATACGGCGAACAGTGTCGGTGGGTTGAGCCCCTTTCTGAAGCCAATCCAATGCTTTCTGGCGATCTACCTGCACTGTAGCAGGAACCGTCAAAGGATTGTAAGTACCTAATTTTTGAATGAATTTACCATCGCGAGGACTGCGTCCGTCAGCAACTACAATGAAATAGAATGGTCTTTTCTTAGAACCATGTCTTTGTAATCTCATTTTTACAGCCATAAAAAATAGAAATTTTTTCGGTTGTGAACAATAGGGTTTAATCCCGTATTAAAACGGGGAGGCGAAGATAAGGGGATTTTTTGAAAAAAAAGGGGTTTATGATAATTTTTCTTCATAGCCTGATTTAATATCTTTCCTATGGCTTCGTAATTATTTTTCGTTGAGCCATTGCAACCAGTCGTTTGCTACTTTGTCCCAATTGAAGATATTGTAATTGGGTTTGTTATCTTCTATTATTGGAAAAAAGTTGTGTTCTGTTCCAACATATGATTTAAAACTAAAATTGTTTTTGTTTTTACGCAGAATATCTACTCGTAAAAAATCGTTGTAAGGCGAGCTCCAATCCTTTGTTCCATAAGTAACCAAAACAGGGATTTTGAGTTTTTCTAGGTTTGTAAGCATTGGTTCAGAAAATTCATATGTTGCTTTGTAAGTGTCCCCATGTGATCCACTCATGTCATTTCTGTTTGCGACAACATCAGCCCAATAACCCATGTCGTTTTCTCCATATTTGGTGCTATCTGTATCTGTTTCATTCGCCCTACTTTGCTCAATGATAGACAATATTCTACCCATAGGATTTCCTCCTGAATAAATCAGATGTGTAACACTTTTCAACTCGGTTGCCATTTTTGCACCAATTGTACTGCCCTCCGAATGACCTGCAACTACAAGGCTTTTTTTTGAAACCCAGGATTGTTGTTGTAAATATTTTATGATGGCAATATTTCTTGGAACATAATAACTCAATAAATTCCTATCGATGTATTCTTTAGGAAATTTTCCAGTACTGTCAACATAAGTAAAGTCTGATTTAAGGATTCGAACGTCAGCTATAAGTGGTATGTATGGTTTACAGATAATGACCAAATGATAATAGTTGGATAGGCTGTCTGGGTTAAACGGGAAAGTGCCATAAACGTCTTTTCCTTCGTATATAATCAATGGAATCGGCAAACTTCCTTGGCAAAAAAAGAAAATAGGTTTGGGCATATTTTCTTCGCCTTTTTTTGATTTTATTAAGACGTCAATATTGTCTGATTTATATTTGAAAACAAGATGTCTAAACCCAAAGTCTTGTGCGGTCTTGGTTTGTCCAAACACTTTAGAAAAAGTCAAAAGAAAAAATAAGCAAATCAATTTTTTCATTGTCTTCTGTATTAAAAAGTCAAATGGTGGGCAGTAAAGAAAATTGAATTCAAGAAAAAACACAATCAACTTCCCCCTTCGGGGGATTGAGGGGGCCACCCTCCTACCTCTTCCCCATTCCCCCCATGCCCGGCATCCTGCCCATCGGCATCTTGTTCATCATTTTCATCATGTCTTTCATTTGATCAAATTGCTTGATAAATTGATTAAGTTCATTTAAATCTTTGCCGCTGCCTTTGGCAATACGATTTTTTCTACTTGGATTGATGATATCCGGATTGCGTCTTTCTTCCATAGTCATGGAGTTAATCATGGCCTCGATTCCTTTAAATGCATCGTCATTTATATCCAGGTCTTTTATTTGCTTGCCTACTCCAGGAATCATACCCATCAAATCTTTCAGGTTGCCCATTTTTTTGATTTGCTGCAATTGGGTTTTAAAATCTTCGAAATCAAATTGATTTTTTCTGATTTTCTTTTCAAGCTTTGCTGCTTCGGCTTCGTCAAATTGTTCCTGAGCTTTTTCAACCAGACTTACAATATCACCCATCCCCAGGATTCGCTGAGCCATCCTTTCAGGATAAAACACATCCAACGTGTCCATTTTCTCGCCACTACTGCTGAACTTGATAGGTTTGTTAACCGTGTATTTAATAGATAATGCGGCTCCACCTCGAGTATCACCATCCAATTTGGTCAGTACAACTCCACTAAAATCGAGCCTTTCATTAAATGCCGCAGCTGTATTTACTGCATCCTGACCGGTCATACTGTCTACCACAAACAATATTTCCTGTGGATTAACCGCCGCTTTAATATTAGCCACCTCTGTCATCATCACTTCATCAACTGCCAAACGACCCGCCGTATCAATGATGATGACATTTTTATTTTTTGATTTCGCTTCCTTAATGGCATTCTGAACAATTGAAACGGCATCTTTATTTTCTCTTTCGCAATAAACATCAACGCCAATTTGTGCGCCTAAAACTTCCAACTGGTCTATCGCAGCAGGACGATAAATATCTCCAGCAACTAACAATGGTGATTTGCCTTTTTTGGATTTTAGATAATTAGCCAGCTTTCCACTAAAAGTAGTTTTACCACTACCCTGCAATCCTGCAATTAAAATAATCGCCGGATTACCTGAAGTATTAAAATCAGAGGCAACACCACCCATTAAATCCGTAAGTTCATCCTGAACAATCTTCACCATCTGCTGCCCGGGATTTACAGCAAGCAAAACTTTTGTGCCCAAGGCCGTTTCTTTTACTTTTTCAGTAAACTCTTTGGCAATTTTGTAATTCACATCCGCATCTACCAGTGCACGTCGAATATCCTTTAACGTATTGGCTATATTCAGATCAGTGATTCTCCCCTGACCTTTAATATTTTTGAAAGCACTTTCTAACTTCTCACTTAAATTTTGAAACATATAAAACGCTATTTTGTATATTGCCGACTTTGAAATTTTTTATTTATTGAATGCTGCATTTAAAATTTCAGCTTGTTCTTTTGCATGGATTTTTGCATAGCCGGTTGCTGTAGCTGCACTGGCCATTCTACTAAAAATATAGAAATTAATATTTTTGAGATTCATTCTAAGATATGTGGCTGCACCCATATTTAAAGGCTCCTCCTGAATCCAGTACCAGATGGCTTTTGAATATTTTTTGTACAGTGCATCCAATTGATTTTGTGGTAATGGATAAAGTTGTTCTATCCTGATGATTGCGATATCGGTTCTGTTTTCTTTTTGACGTTTTTCTTCCAGGTCAAAATATATTTTACCACTGCACATCAACACTTTTTTCACTAATGAAGCATCGCTGATTGAGTTGTCATCAATAACTTCCTTAAAGCCCCCCGTTGTAAAATCGGTTAAATCGGAATAACTTCCGGGATGTCTTAAATTGGCTTTAGGCGAAAAATTAACGAGTGGTTTTCTGAATTCCCAAGTTAATTGCCTGCGTAAAGCGTGAAACAAATTGGCTGCAGTAGTAATATTGGTAACTACCATATTTAATTCAGCACATTGCTGTAAGAATCTTTCTAGTCTTGCACTGCTGTGTTCGGGACCCTGGCCTTCGTAACCATGAGGAAGCAACATTACCAAACCATTCATGATTTGCCATTTTGTTTCTGCGGAAGAAATAAACTGATCAATAATAATTTGAGCACCGTTGCAAAAGTCTCCAAATTGAGCTTCCCATAAAACTAAAGCATTTGGATTAGCCAAAGCATAACCATATTCAAATCCCAAAACTGCATATTCACTCAGCAAAGAATTATAAATTCTGAATTTTGAATTTTCTTTTGAGAAGGACTGTAATCGACTATATTCCGAATTGCTTTTTTCATCAAATAAAATAGCATGTCTGTGACTGAATGTGCCACGTTTCACATCCTGGCCACTCATTCTTACATCTTTTCCATCATTTACCAGACTTGCATAAGCAAGAAGTTCAGCGGTAGCCCAGTCTATTTTATTTTGATCCTGAAATAATTTTATTTTGTCTTGAAGTAATTTTTCTATTTTTTTTAATGGCTTAAAATCTGCCGGCCACTTCATGAGACTATCGAACATCGAATTAAGCGATTCCATTTTAATTGCCGTATCGGGCGATTTTAAGAAATCTTCCGGAGTTGCTTTTCTGAGTTTCTGCCACCAAAGTTCTGGCTTCTGATATTGGTATGGTAATGGATTTTGTTTTACTTCGTCTAATCTGTCCTGTAATTCTTTCAGAAACTGCTGCTCCATTTCCTTAGCCAAAGACTTTGCATCCGGCTCTCCATTCTCAATTAAGAATTGAGTATATACTTCTCTCGGATTAAGATGCTTATCAATTAATGCATAAAGCTGTGGTTGAGTAAACTTCGGCTCATCTCCTTCGTTATGACCATGTCTGCGATAGCAAACCATATCGATAAAAATATCTGCATTAAATTTCTGGCGATAGCGTGTAGCTATCTCCGAAACTTTAACTACCGCTTCCGGATCATCTCCATTTACATGAAATACAGGAGCCTGAACTAACGCTGCTATTGAAGTGGCATAATTTGAACTTCTGGCATCGTCAAAATCTGTAGTAAAGCCAATCTGATTATTGATAACATAATGAATAGTTCCACCGGTATGATATCCTTTCAGATTACTCATTTGCAATACTTCATAAACAATTCCCTGGCCGGCAACAGATGCATCACCATGGATAAGAATGGGCAAAATACTGTCGTATTTGCTGTCATGCATGACGTCTGCCTTGCTTCTTGAATAACCAATTACAACAGGATTAACCGCTTCAAGATGTGAAGGATTGGGACAAAGTTTAAGGTGAATTTTATTTCCTGATGAAGTATTCACATCGCTGCTGAATCCAAGGTGATATTTTACATCGCCGCTACCCATTGTAGTATCAGGAGTTGCGTTTCCTTCAAATTCATTAAAGATTTCTTCGTAAGTTTTTCCAAGTACATTAGCCAATACATTGAGCCTGCCTCTATGTGCCATACCGATGACTACTTCCTGAACTTTATTTTCAGCAGAAACATTGATGATGGCATCTAATGCTGCAATAGTTGTTTCGCCGCCTTCTAAACTGAATCTTTTTTGGCCAATATATTTTGTATGAAGGAACTTTTCAAACATAACCCCTTCATTCAATTTTTGCAATATTCTTTTTTTCTGGGAAATTGACACAGGTACTTGAACTGTGTTTTCCAATGCATGAGTAAGCCATTCTATTTTTTCTGTATCATTGATATAGGAAAACTCAAGCCCAATGTGATGCGTATATGATTTTTGTAATTGCTCCAGAATTTTACTCAGGGTGGCTCTGCCTAACCCAATAAATTTACCAGATTCAAATTCTGTAGTGAGTTCAGTGTCGCTTAATCCGAAATAAGAAAGTTCAAGATTCGCGTTTCTATTTCTTCGCTCTCTGATGGGATTTGTTTTAGCGATAAGATGCGCTTTCTTTTTATAGGCCTGAATCAGTTGAAATACAGAAAATTCTTTTTCCAGTTGGCTATTACTTAATGCAGCTACAGGCTTTCCATTACTAACAACCTGAGGAGTTGTTGCCATTGCAAAATCAAATCCTTCAAAAAATTTACGCAAATCAGCATCAATATTTTCAGGGTTTTTTAAAAAGTCCTGATATAAACTTTCAATGTGATTAGGTGTGGCGTTGGTGATATATTGAAAATCCTTCATTTTGAGTGTCAATAATTGAATTTGAGTGGTGTGAGCTTAATTTGGTTGCAAATATCGGCCTAAAACTTAAGAAATAAAGCCATTGATTTCAAAATAATCGGACAATTTTAAACTCAATCGTTCCCGGAAATAAGAAAAAAATTCAAAAAATGTTACGATTGTAAAAGCTATTCATTATCTTTGCATCCCTAAAAAAGAATAAATGGCAAATCACGCAGCAACCAAGAAAGATGTTCGTCAGAGCGCAAAACGTAATGAGCGTAATCGTTATTATGGTAAAACAACCCGTAATGCAATTCGCGATATCAGAGCTATAGATAACTCAAAAGCAGCTGCTGATCAGTTGCCTAAAGTGTCATCTATGATAGACAAATTAGCTAAGCGTGGCACGATTCACAAGAATAAAGCTTCTAATCTGAAAAGAAAATTGGCTTTGAAAGTGAACGCACTGAAAAAATAATTGAAATCGATTCAAAATATTCCGAACCTGCTTAACTGCAGGTTTTTTTTTGCTCATACCTCCGGAATTAAAGAAAAATGATCCTTAATTTTAGCACACATTATGAGAGCATTTATACTAATCATTATTTCGGGCTTGTTTTTTTGCTATGAAATTAAAGCACAATTAACCCCTTTTGAAAAAGAAGGAAAAAACGTATCTGCAAATTATGAACAGATAATTAATTGGTATCAGCAATTAGATCAAAAATCAACAACATTAAAACTTGTTGAAATAGGAATGTCTGACGCCGGGAAACCATTGCACTTGGCTTTAATTAGTGGAGATCACACATTTAACCCTAAAAGCTGGCATCAGCAAAACAAAGTCGTTATCCTCATCAACAATGGCATCCATGCAGGCGAACCAGATGGAATCGATGCGAGTATGATGCTTGCGCGGGACATTATCGCAAAAAAGATTCTTCTTCCCAGCAACATCATACTGGCTATAATTCCTGTTTATAATATTGGTGGATGTCTGAACAGAAACAGCACATCAAGAGTAAATCAAAATGGTCCATTAGAATACGGCTTCAGAGGAAATTCTCAGAACCTTGATTTAAACAGAGATTTCACAAAATGCGATAGCAAAGAAGCCAAAACTTTTGCCATGATATTTCATTATTTGAATCCGGATATTTTTATAGATAATCATGTAAGTGACGGAGCGGATTATCAACATACCATGACTTTACTTACTACGCAGAGTGACAAACTTGGCGGACAACTGGGTTTATGGTTAAAAGAAATTTTCGAGCCTGCTATTTACAAAAACATGGGTGAGAAAGGCTGGGATTTGGTGCCTTACGTTGATTTTGAATCTTCAAATATGAACGAAGGAATGGATGCTTTTTATGATCCGCCAAGATATTCTTCAGGTTACACGGCATTGTTCAACACCCTTTCATTTGTACCTGAAACGCACATGCTGAAACCCTATGCAGAAAGGGTAAAATCAACTTATGATCTTATGATGACCTTTATTGAAGAAGCACATCAGCATGCCTTTGAAATAATTTTGAAAAGAAAAAATGCCATCGAACGAGACTTTACCAAAAGGCAATTTGCTTTGAAGTGGAACTTAAAAAAAGACAGCTTTTCCACAATCATTTTTAAAGGCTATGAAAAAGACTCTTCAATAAGTGAAGCTACGGGTCTTAAGAAATATTTTTATAACCATGCAAAACCGTATACTAAAAACATAACTTATTATAATCATTTTACAGACACTGAAAACATTTTAAAGCCAAGAGGATACATTATTCCTCAAGGATGGGCAGATGTTATTGAACGATTGAGAATAAATAATATAAAAATGGTTTCAATTAAAAAAGACACCTCAATAAAAGTCACGGCATATCGGATTGTATCTTATCAATCTTTAACAAAGGCCTACGAGAAGCATCATAAAAATTTTGAAGTCAATGTTATTGCAGCACAAACGGACATGAAGTTTAATAAAGGAGATTTTTATATCCCCTTAAATCAGCCGGGCAATAGATATTTAATGGAAATGCTAGAACCTACTGGCGATGACAGTTTTTTTGCCTGGAATTTCTTTGATGGAATATTACAACAGAAAGAAGGATTCAGTGATTATCGCTGGGAGGATCTGGCTGCAGAAGTATTAAAAAAAGACGATTCCTTGAAAACTGCTCTTGAAATCAAAAAGCAAAGCGACCCGGATTTCGCAAAAGATGCTCATAAAATCCTTGATTTTATCTATAAAAATTCTGTTTATTACGAAAAAACACATCTGAGATACCCTGTTTTTAGGGTTGAATAATGTGTGTTTTATAGAATTTCCAGCTTATCCAACTTTATCTAGCTTATCTAGCCTTATCCCCTACTCTTCATATCTCAAAAAAACAATCCTTAAAACGTTTATTTACAAACAAAAATTCCTAACTTCGCACCCCCGAAATAAAATCGGGATTAACCAATTTTTTTAAAAATTTAAATCAGGGAAAATGAGCAACTACGAATTGATGGTGATTTTTACCCCTGTGCTTTCTGAAGAGGATTTCAAAGCCGCTCAGAAAAAATACGAGGCACTCGTTAAAGACAACGGAGGCAGCGTAACGCACACGAATCCCTGGGGACTAAAATCACTGGCGTATCCAATTGCCAAAAAGACTACAGGTCTTTATTGGGTTATGGAATACAGCGCGCCAACCAGCTTCAATGAAAAGTTGAAAATTCAACTTTTACGTGACGAGAGTGCAATGCGTCACATGTTTACTGTACTCGATAAATACGCCGTCGGATACAATGATAGAAAGAGAAGTGGTGTACAACATTTTACTAACGAAAAAGCGGGGGCATAATCATGGCAAAAGCTAATGAAATTAAGTACTTAACGGCAATAAAGGCCGAAAAGCGTCCGAAGAAATATTGCCGCTTTAAGAAAATGGGAATCCGTTATATTGATTATAAGGATGCCGATTTTTTGAAAAAGTTTTTAAATGAACAAGGCAAATTGTTACCTCGTCGTCTCACAGGAAACTCTTTAAAGTTTCAGCGTAAAGTAAGTGAAGCCGTAAAGAAAGCACGTCAGATGGCGATACTTCCTTATGTAACTGATCTTTTGAAATAATATTTTTTCACCACCCTAATCCCGTGCATTCGGGAGAAAGTCTGATAGAAAGGATTGGGTAAAAATGCAATAATCATGCAGGTAATTTTAATTCAGGATGTAAACAATCTTGGCGGAGCCAATGAACTGGTAACCGTAAAAAACGGATATGGTCGCAACTTTCTTATTCCAAGTAAATTGGCTGTAGAAGCTAGCCCGAGCAATTTGAAGCAACTGGCCGAGAAACTAAAGCAGCAAACTAAGAAAGAAGCCAAATTATTGGCAGAAATCAATAGCGTTATTACTGTTTTGAGAGATGGTGCTTTAAAAATTGGTGCAAAAACCGGTACAAGTGGAAAAATCTTCGGTAGTGTAACTTCAGTTCAGATTGCACGTGCCATTAAAGAGCAAAAAGGATACGAAATCGATCGCCGCCGTATTTCAATTCTTGATGAAGTAAAAGAATTAGGTACTTATAAAGCAAAAATTGACTTTGGTAACGGTAACGAAACTGAAGTAGAATTTGAAGTAGTATCAGAATAATATCACATCTTACAATCTTGTAAAACCACCTTTAAGGTGGTTTTTTTGTTAATTTAATTTAACAAATTTCTTGATATTTCAAAAGGATTACTTTATCTTTATGTTGAAGAAATGGTTTAAGGTTTTTTTCATTGGCTGAAATCTCTTCAAAAGTATTTTTCAGTTTGTTGTAATAACTTATATCATTCAATTTTTTTTAATTTTTTTAAACAGTTTTTTACAATGAACATTTATGTTGGAAATCTTAGTTGGTCTATGACGGACGAAGATTTAACGAATCTCTTTACACAGTACGGTACAGTTACTAGTGGTAAAATCTTAAAAGACAAAATGAACGGCCGTAGCAAAGGTTTCGGTTTCGTTGAAATGGAAGACGATGAAGCAGCTCGTACTGCAATCGCTAACCTAAACGAAACAGAAGTACAAGGTCGTAAGTTAATCGTTAACGAATCACAACCACGTCAAGAAGGCGAATACAAAAAGCGTCCAAGTGGCGGTGGTGGTTATGGTGGAAATCGTGGTGGCGGTAGTCGTGGTGGCTACGGCGGCGGCGGTGGAAGTCGTGGCGGTGGTTACGGTGGTGGTGGAAACCGCAGCGGTGGCGGCGGTGGATATAACAGAGATTTCTAATTTCGATTTTTATATCTAAACCATATTCAATCCTCTAACTAAAGTTGGAGGATTTTTTTATGAACATAGTTAATAAGGTTCCAAAGGTTCAATTAGTTGTCTTATCCTAAAAAAGGTTAAGGATGCATGATAAGACTTTATCATTTGCAACATAACCTATTGAACTTATTGAACCCTTTAAACTTCTTGAACTGATCATAAGAAAAACCTCTTGAAACCAACGTGAAATAAACCGCCTGATTGAATCTGGGATTCGTAATTTTGAAACAATCGATTTATACAAACACATGGATTATTCCGATTCTTTTAAGCTCGCTTCAGATTTTGTTCAATACACCAATACTAATATTTTTCTAACCGGAAAAGCGGGTACAGGTAAAACTACATTTCTTAAATATTGTAAAGAACATGCCAAAAAGAATACAGCTGTTGTAGCCCCTACCGGCGTTGCGGCAATGAATGCAGGTGGCACAACAATACATTCCTTTTTTCAATTGCCATTTAATCCCTTTATTCCTGCTTCTCGAATGCTTAATGGTGATGAATCTGTAAATGACAAGAACAGCTTATTGAGCAAAATGAAACTGACTTCAGAAAGAAGAGAAGTGATGAGGAATCTCGAATTATTAATTATCGACGAGATCAGTATGGTGAGATGCGATTTGCTCGATGCAATTGATACGGTATTAAGACATGTTAGAAATCAGTATTCAAAGGCGTTTGGAGGAGTTCAGGTTTTATTCATCGGAGATATGTACCAACTCCCTCCTGTTGTAAAAGAGGAAGAATGGCAACTACTTGCCCCATATTATAAAAGTCAGTATTTTTTCAATAGTCAGGTAATGGAAACCGAACCGGCTATGTTTGTTACACTGGAAAAAATATACCGACAAAATGATCCTGCATTTATCAATATACTTAACCAGGTTCGTAATAACCAACTGGATTCAGAAGGATATGAATTTTTACATCGCAGATATCTTCCAAATTTCGAACCTGCAAAATCAGATAATTACATCACTTTAACTACTCATAATTACAAAGCGGATACCATTAATACAAAAGCATTAAATGAAATCGCCACCAGGGAAATAATATTTGAAGCTGCAATCGAAGGCGAGTTTTATGAAAAATCTTATCCTGCTGATGTATCATTGAAATTAAAAGTGGGTGCTCAGGTTATGTTCATAAAAAATGACACAGAAAAAATAAAAAGATATTTCAATGGAAAGATTGGTATTGTTGAAAAAATCGAAGATGATAAAATTTGTATTAGTTGTATAGGTGATGATTTGCCAATTGAAGTTTCTAAAGAAAAATGGAAGAACATTAAATATACCGTTGACAAGACCAGCAATCAAGTTGAAGAAAACGAAATCGGCTCTTTCACTCAATACCCATTAAGACTTGCCTGGGCGATAACGATTCATAAAAGCCAGGGACTTACATTTGAAAGAGCCGTAATTGATGCGGGTGATGCTTTTGCAGCAGGGCAAGTATATGTTGCTTTGAGCAGATGTACCAATTTGGAAGGAATGGTATTACGGAGTCGAATCACCAATCAAAGTCTGAAAAGCGATCAGCGAATTATTGATTTTTCAAACTCAAAAAAGCCAATTGATGTTCAGTTGCAATTATTAAAAACAGCAAAGATTAAATACCAGTCCGAGCAAATTAAAGAGTTGTTTGATTTTACTTTCATTCGCGATTATACAAAAGAGATTTTGAATTTTATCGCCAAAGAAAAAGATGCATTTAATGGTCAAGGCATTTCAGTATTTGAAAGCATTCAACAATACATTATCAGCATGAATCAAACTGCTGAAAAATTTGAATTTCAATTAAATGATCTTCTTAATGCTGAATTATTCCCTGAGAAAAATGATAGGCTACAATCCCGAATTAAAGCGGCTGCGCAACATTTCAAAGTTGAAGTTGAAAAAATAAAAACCAGCATAGAAAATATTTCCATTGAAACAGATAGTAAAACATTGGCGAATGACTTATACAAACAGTTGCAACGTTTGTATGATGAATTAAATTTCAAATTCCAAATGCTGAAAGGAAACGTAAATGGATTTGCCATTGATGATTATCTACAAATCAAAAAAGAGTTTAAGAAAATACCACTGCAATTAAATATTTATTCCGGCCATTCAACAATTGAAAAAACAGACATTGCCCATTCTGCTCTTTACCAATTGCTCAAGAAAAAAAGAGATGAAATTTGTAAAGAAAAAAACCAGCCGGTTTATTTAATTGCGAAATCAGCTACGCTGGAAGAAATGACGTTGTATCTTCCTCAAACCATTTCGCAACTCAATATGATCAATGGTTTTGGCCCAGTTAAAAGCAGACAATACGGACAGGAATTCCTGAATATCATTTGTGAATATTGCGAAGCCAATGACCTGCAAACAAATATTGAACTATCCATGCCTAAAGTAAAAACTTCCAGCAAAAAAGTTGACACTAAAGCTAAAAAAGAAACTGACCCCAAGAAAGATACCAAAACAATAAGCTACGAATTATTCAAAAAAGGAAAATCAATAACAGAAATTGCATTGGAAAGAAACATCACTAGCGGAACTGTTGAAACACATCTGACTTATTTTATTTCCACGGGTGAGATTGATGTTTCTGAAATACTGAGTGAAGAAAAAATAATCTTAATCAAATCATCTATAGACAAACATGGCAACACCAGTGCAAAAGCATTGAAAGAAAATTTACCGGAGGATATTGGTTATGGAGAGATTAGGATGGTGATGGGAGCCTCCTAAATTCCTCAAAAGAGAAAATATATTGTTGGGATAGAGGCTATTTTACTGCTGAGAAACTTGTAAAAAGCGAATATTTTTTGTGTATGATAAAGCCTTTGCGATCAGTAAATTGTCGCTTTCTTATTCCTTTTTATCCCACCTTTATTTAAATTACACTTATCATTTCCCATTGATCTTCTCCCTCAACCCCAATCCCACAGCAGCTTTTGGAACTACCAAACTAATGGTATTAATCGCGAAATAAGATTCAGATACATGCATATATCCTTTATAAGGACCAGATTCTCCCCATGAATTTTTTACAATGAAAAATGTTTTGCCCCCTTTTGATTTTTCAATACCCACAATATGCATGAGATGATCATCCTGAGTAGTTAGGTTTTCAAAAAGTTGCTGTCTGATATATTGATCCCATTTTTCTTCTTTACTATCCGGATCAGTAACTCTCAACATTGTGCTGTCGTTTTCTTTGATATTTAAGGCAATGCCTGTTTTGGAATTGAACCCAATGTTACTTACATCCGCATCCCATGAAACACTGTAGCCATTTTCAATAGCAGATTTTACTAAATCAATCATTTCATTTAAAGGCAAATTATAATAAGAGCCATTGCTGAAATTGTCTGGCACTTCAATTATAAAAGGTGCATAAAAAGGATGATGAGTGAAAGATGTTATGTTGATATATTCATCAGCATTAAACTTCAGTGCATTCTTTGCAAAAGTTTGTGGAGTATACTTTTGATTATTGTAAATAAAAGTCTGAGGCAAGACGCCCATTTGCCTGTCAAGTATCTGATTAAATCCGGGAAGCCAGTTTGATGACAATGGATCACCATGTGTTTTTAACGTACTATCGAGATAGGTCTTTAATTGGTTTAATAAAATCAGATGATTGTTTACTTTTTCTCCTTTAGCATTGCCACTGTAAGCGCTTTCCGGAACGGCTCCATAAGTAGCATAAGATCTGATTACATCATGTCCAAGGCCACCTTCACTAAACTGCGCATGTCCCTGACGGAGAATATAATTTTTGGCTTTTTCGATATAGATATTTCTAACCGTAAACATTTCACTCAAATCATAAGGGCCAAGATTATTTTTAATGGTCTGGCTTTCTATTAATGAAGTTGCAGAAAATGACCAGCAAGTATTCGTTCTCTGTTGATTTTTAATTTTAGTTGCGTTGTTTTTTTTACCTCCAACAAAAAAATTCCCTGAAATCGCTTTCACCCCTGATGCATCTGGTGAAATATCCAAGATGACATCATCTTGTGCTATAACACTGGATAGATGATAAAATACAAAAAAGACAAGAAATATTTTTTTCATAATAATGATTAATAACTTAAAATAACATCAAAGGTTTCGGCACCGGCTCCAAGTTCATCTGCAGCTGCATTGCTTAATCTAATCAGCAATCCATCATTTTGTTTTAAATCAGGAATAACATCCAGCACTTTTGCAAAAACACTTTTTTGATTTGCCTTGTTGGTGATTTTTAAAATTGTTCCTGAAGGTGCTGCATTATATAAGCAATAGTATTTCCCATCATTCCAACCGCTGGTGCTTTTAAAGACTGCAGCAGTGCCGCTTTCCGATTTCAATGATGATTTACCGGAATTCTGACTTGAGTAGGCTGTATTAAAATAACCTCCCTGAAAATCTCTGATGATTATAGAACCTGAATGCTGAGGCTTAGCTTCATTTTCTTTTATATCTACAACTGGAATTGCAACAGGAGTCTGCTTAATTTCAGCAGGAGCAGCAACTATAGGTGTTACTGGTTTGATGGGTATCTCTTTTTTTACGATTGGATCTGTTGTGTGATTTTTATAACCCACAATAAGATTAACGCCTTCATTAACTCCATCAACAGTTAACTTATTCCATTTTTTTATATCGTCGATACTTACTTTTTCTGTTTGAGAAATTTGAAAAAGAGTTTCTTTTTTTTGTACTTTATGATAGATGGGTTGCATTCCTGCAGGAGTAACTGGTTTTTCGGTTGGCTTAACTGCTATTACTGGTTTAGCTGGAGTAACAGATGTAGTTGCCGTAGCAGGTTTAGCAGCATTTGTTGTAATTGATGTTGCTGGTTTTGTAACAGCTGCTGGTGTGGGCTTAGGCGTTGTTGCGTTAACAGTCGCTGTTGCTGGCTTAGGTGTAGTTGTGGCAGTATTTGAAGCGGGTTTCACAACAGATTCTTTTACAGGAACACTGGCAATTGCTGGCGCTACATCAGGTAAAGGCTCCATTTTTTTTACTGCCGGAATTTTTAAAACCTGTCCTACCTTCACTCCATTTTCAAAAGGAATATTATTGTATTCGGCTAATTCACGGGGATGAATTTTTAAAGCTCTTCCAATAGAAAATAACGTTTCCTTTGGACCAACCGTATACGTTTTTTGTGCAATAGAGAGCAAAGGTGTTAGCAAAAGGATAAAGAATAGTTTTTTCATTTGTTGTTTACTTTAAAGTCATTAAAATAATTGTTGTATTAAAACAATCGATTATCATAATACACTGATAAAAATACCTTTGCAAATATGGGAAAATAAGTTGGTTAAATTATTTATTACTTGTTAAGAATACGCCATTCGCGTGGATAATAATTGTTTATCCTGTTAGTCATTGCTTTTATGAACCCAAGTGGCAATCCGCCATACTTCAGTAATACCCAACCAGATTGAGAAAAGGATTTGCTTATTGATTCATGTCTTAAATAATTCAACGCTGTTTCAAGATCTACTTCTATAGATGGAATAGTGTTACTGATTAAGGTACTCATTGCCAGTTCATGCGATGGAATTAATTCCTCTCTGATTATACTTCCAATATTTACGCCAGCTTTCTTAATGTAGAGCGCCGATTGTAAAACAGGAAGATCATATTGAATTGATTCGGGTACAACAATTACATCATCTTTCCATTGTAAAAAAACCATTTCATTATTTTCAATTATCCATTTAGTGAAGGATGTTGATTTGAGAAGTTGCAGATTTGATTTTTTATTTTTTATTTTTGAACATTCATTTTTCACTACTGAAGAATCTCCAGATTTTCTGAAGGCTGAAATAAAAAAACCTTCTCCTTTTATTTTATCCGGATAGAAACGGTAACCATAACAATTCTCAATATTTGATTCCATTATATTCCACTGAGGATTGGTATTTATTTTCAAAGAAATAAAATCCGCAGTTTTTATTAGCCAGTTTGAAATCTGTTCATTTTCTTGAATCGAATAGGAACAGGTTGAGTAAATCAAAGTTCCTCCGGGCTTCAGCGAATCAATAATATCACTCAGAATACGCTGTTGTCGGTGACTACAAAGATTTACATTATCGAGACTCCACTGTTCAATAGCATCAGGATCTTTTCTAAAAAGTCCACTGCCACTGCAGGGTGCATCAACAACAATTAAATCAAAAAATCCTGGTAATTTTTTAAAATCGGAAGGATCATTATTGGTAACCACCACATTTGAAGCCCCCCACTTTGTAATATTTTCGGAAAGAATATTTACTCTTGTCTTAATCACTTCATTACTTACCAGCAAACTGTTCTGGGAAATCAAAGATTGTATTAATGTAGATTTCCCTCCGGGAGCTGCACATAAATCAAGCACTTTTATTGACGCATTTAAATCAACTGTTTGATTTAATACTGCTTCCAGAAACATACTGCTGGCTTCCTGAACATAATAAGCTCCTGCATGAATTAAAGGATCAATTGTAAAAGAAGGACGTTCGGTTAAATAAAAACCTGCTGAACTCCAGGGTATTTGTTCGGCTATATTCAGTGAAGTTGTATGGTTTGATTTTTTTTGAGGATTAAACCGAACTGAAGTTACCGGAAAATATTTTTCATGGGCCTCTATAAAAGCATCCATATCAAAGTCCGGATTTTTTTCGAGGGAACTGAGAAAAGAATGTGGCAACCGATGTTCCATAAATTATTTACCAGTTATTAAAAATAATGAAGGCGCAAAGCGTTTTAAATAACCCCACTCTATTAACTATTTTTTATTTCGGCACAAAGATCTTGTAAAACTTTTTTGGCATCACCAAAAAGCATAGACGTTTTGGGTTTAAAGAAAAGTTCATTTTCAATTCCTGCATAACCAGGCTTCATACTTCTTTTATTTACGACTATATTTTTTGCAAGTTCAACATCAAGAATCGGCATTCCATAAATTGGTGAAGCAGGATCTGTTTTCGCAGCAGGATTCACTACGTCATTAGCCCCTAATACCAGTACAACATCAGTAGTTGAAAATTCTTCATTGGCATCTTCCATTTCAAGCAGATGATCATAACTAACATCTGCTTCTGCGAGTAACACATTCATATGACCGGGCATACGACCTGCAACAGGATGAATGGCATATTTGACATCAACTCCTTTTTCGGCCAATATTTTTTCGAGCTCATGACAAATATGCTGAGCCTGAGCTACCGCTAAGCCATAGCCAGGAACAATCATCACTTTATTTGCATAACTCATAATCATTGCTGTATCACTCAAACTTATTTCTTTATAATGTCCAAAATCTGAAGAACCGCCTCCCGATTTAGCGGAGTTGCCTCCAAACGATCCAATTAAAACATTTTTGAGTGAGCGATTCATGGCTTTACACATGAGAATGGTGAGAAGCGTTCCTGCCGCACCAACAAGTATACCACCGGTCAGCATAACTTCGTTGTTATATAAAAAACCGCCACAAGCTGCAGCCACACCAGTAAATGAATTCAGCAATGAAATCACCACAGGCATATCCGCACCGCCAATAGGCATTACAAAGAAAATACCATAGATCAAGGATAAACCCAAGATAATATACAACATCATGCTATGCGCTGGATGCATGACTAAATACCCGGCTAATCCCATCGCTGAGGCCAGCACTAAAAGATTCAAAATATTCTGTCCGGTAAAACTTAAATCTTTCACCTTGCCATTTAATTTACCCCACGCAATCATACTTCCGGCAAATGAAACCGACCCGATAATTAATCCAACCACAATTATTAAAACTGTGGGTTGAATAAAATGAATATAATCCGGATTTGGATTGGTCTGAATTTCTTTGCTTAAATGATTGAATTCTTCAATAGAAATTAGTGCAGCACAAGCGCCTCCCATTCCATTAAACAAACTCACCATTTCTGGCATTGCCGTCATTTTAACTTTCTTTGCAGCTAATGTTCCCACAATTCCACCAATCAACAAGGCTCCGAATATCCATTCATAGTTGTGAAGATATTCGCCAGTCTCAACATCTTTATATAAAAAAATAGTTCCCAGAATAGCAATGGCCATACCTGCACCGGCAAGTAAATTTCCTTTTCTTGCACTAGCAGGATTAGACAACATCTTGAGTCCGAGTATAAATGTAATAGACCCTATTAAGTAACAAACGGTAAGTATGTTTTGGCTCATGTATTGGTTTCTTTCTGATGATTATTTATTAATAACAAATCTATTTCAATGCACATAAAAAAATAGGCTCTAATGATTTGTTTTTTTCTTTTTGAACATTTCTAACATTCTGTCGGTAACTACAAAACCACCCATCACATTTATCATACCCAGAACAACGGCAAGAAAACCTAAAATCAAAGCAAGATGATTATTGGCTTCTGCTTTCCCCATAACAATGATAGCGCCAATAATAACCACACCATGAATAGCGTTGGCTCCACTCATCAATGGTGTATGCAAAACACTCGGCACTCTGCCTATAACTTCGATTCCTACAAATATCATCAGCACCACGATGTAGATGATTTGCTGGTTTACAGTAATGAAGTTTAAAATTTGTTCCATGATATTTATGTTTGTTGTTTATTGTTAAGTTGGGTAACCCCCTCAATCCCCCAGGGGGAAGTTGTTTGGCGTTTGTTTTGTTCAAAAGGTTCAAGATGTTTAATGTGTTCAAAAGGTTGGTGTCTGGAACAAATTGAACATTTTGAACTTTTTAAACATTTTGAACTTACATCATTATCAAATTAAACTTTTCACTCTATCATTACTCACCGCTCCCCCATGTGCCACACAAGTTCCTAGCACCAAATCATCTTCAAAATTCAAATTCAATTGCCCTTCTTTGTTTACAATCAACTGAAGGAAATTGAGAATATTTTTTCCGTATAATTTACTGGCATCACTGGGCATTGATCCTGGCAATTTAGAATTTCCAACAATCATCACTCCATTTACAAAAACAGTTTCATCATCTTTTGTGCATTCTGTATTACCACCGGTTACAGCAGCCAGATCAATAATTACAGAACCACTTTTCATGCTGCCAATCATTTCTTTTGTAATGAGAACTGGTGCTTTCTTTCCTGGTATCTGAGCCGTAGTGATGACAATATCAGCCTTGGCCACACTCTCTGCAATTTTTGCTTTTTGTCTTTGCTGAAATTCTTCCGATTGTTCTACAGCATATCCCCCAGCCTTAGACGCATCTGCCGCTCCTTCCACTTCTATAAATTTTGCACCCAAACTCATTACTTCTTCTTTTACTGCAGGTCGGGTATCAAAAACTTCAATTACAGCACCCAGTCTTTTTGAAGTTGCAATAGCCTGAAGTCCGGCAACACCTGCTCCTAATATTAGAATTTTAGCCGGAGGAATACTTCCTGCCGCTGTCATAAACATTGGAAAATATTTGGGATATAAATTTGCTGCCAGTAACACCGCCTTATACCCGGCTATATTAGCCTGACTGCTCAACACATCCATGCTTTGTGCACGTGTGGTACGAGGCAACATATCCATACTGAACACCACACAATTTTGTTGTGCCCAATTTGAAATCAATTTTGCATTTACTAAAGCTTGAAAGAAACCAATCAACACTTTACCTTTTGCAGATTGTATATCAGATTCAGAAAGTGTGTTTATAGATAAAATAACTGTTGCTCTTTGTAAGACTTCTTGCCTGTTGCCAACAGTAGCTCCTTCTGCTTTATATTTTTCATCTGATGCAAATGCTTTTTCTCCGGCTCCGGATTCGATAATCAATTCAACATTCATCTTTTTTAATAAGATAACATGTTCAGGAAGCAATGATGTACGAGTTTCGAAAGCAGGTTCTTTGAGTAGACCAATGATCATAGTATAATAAATTGCGCCGAAGTTATGAAAAATTAAAATTGCACGCTAAAATGCTGTGTTACTTTGAAGTCTTTTTTAATAAAAACAATTCCAATGAAGAACAAATCAATACTTAAAGTAACTGCAGGATGCAAGGTGATTTCCTTCCAAACGTTCTCCATTTCTATACTCCAGTGAATATCATCAAATACAAAAATTGAATTTTCATTAGATTTAGTCAATAATAATTCGAAATATTCCCAGGTTGGTTTTTTTCGATGATTGCCGTCTATAAATGCGAAATCAATTGTCCTCAAATCCGCAATCGTAGCCGGTAAGGTTTCCGAAAAATTGCCTTTTTTCAGTTGAATATTTGATAAAGATAATTTATTAAAAGTTTCAGCAGCTATTTTCAAAATTGAAGTCGCTCCTTCATGCGTAATTACAACTGAATTGGAATTCGCTGTTGCCAGATAAGAAGTGGTAATTCCAAATGAAGTTCCTATCTCAACGATTTGTTTTGGATGGTAATATTTTACTACCCGATATAAAAGCTGTGCATATTTTTTTGACTTCAAAGATGAAGCGGCAATTTTATCAATTCGCCGAGTATTGGTTTTGATTACACCCGAGCCTGCTCCAAAATCTTCTACTTCTATTGTATTTTTGTTTTTCAATAACTCATTACGGATGTTTTCGATTTTTTTATAATCCGGATAAACCGTTTTATCATTCAACACGTTTAGAATAAAATCAAATACAAATGGAGAATGCGTGCCGTGGCCTTTTCCATTGGATGAAGTGAGCAGGTAGTGAAGATACTTTTGAGCTATGGTGAATTTGGAATACAATTGTTTGGCGTTTGGTGTTTGGCGTTTTTTGTTTTAGTGAACAACAGCTTTTTACTCCCCTCTTCCTCTAGGAGAGGGGTTGGGGGTGAGGTAAGTAAACCCTTTTGAACCACATTATTTTTACGACTCAGTCGAGACCTTCATCATCAAATCTTCAAATTATCTAATAATCAAATTCTCTCCCACACCTCAATCGTATGATCAAAAGCATTTTTCTCATCCGCTTTACATTCAGTTGCAGAAACCAAATTCCATTCTATTGACTTTAATTCAGGAAAAAAAGTATCCCCATCTATTTGGGTATGAACTCTGGTTAAGTAAATTCTATTGGCAATTGCCATACTTTGTCTGTATATTTCTCCACCACCGATAATAAAGATTTCTTTGTAATGAGCCGCTGTGGCTTTTTCCAGCGCCTCTTCCAAACTATTTGCTGTCACCACATTTTCTGCAGTCCAATCTTTGTTGGAAGTAATCACGATATTCAATCTTCCCAGCAATGGTTTATTTACAGACTCAAAAGTTTTTCTGCCCATAACCACTACTCCACCCCAGGTAGTATTTTTAAAAAACTTAAGGTCATTCGGTAAATGCCAGAGCAGCTGGTTGTTTTTACCGATGGCGTTGTTGGTGGAAGCGGCGACGACGAGTGAAATCATGGGGGCAAAGGTAGAATGTATGTATTAGAATTAATAATTAATAAGAAAGTAAAAATAAGGAATAAGGAAGTGCACTTAAAAAATAAAAATCATTCAGATTTAAATTGTGCTTGCTTGGCTTTTGATGTTTGAACACTTTTGATGAAAATGGCCATCAACTCGTTGACTTCAATAATTGACTTTTCTAGTAATTCATTTTTAATGATGGGCTTTTCTTTTATTATTCTGAGATTTACACGAGTTTCTCTAAGTTCCTTTAAAGTCATTTTTAGTTTATGAATAAAATCTGCGTTTGATTCAGCAGCTTGGGCTTCACCATAAATCAATGCAGATGCGGTGGCACTTTTAGACAACTGATAAGATAAATTTTGAGCAGCTTTAGTAAGTGGTAATAAATCACATATCTCGAGAGATAAACAAGCGAATCTAATCAATCGATCTTCTAAGTCAAATCTTAGTTTTTGCATAAAATCATTTTCAGCAAAACTGTGATTATACTTTATTATACAAATGTGAAAATCAACAGTAAAATTTTGTTTTTTTCCAAACCACAAAGGCACAAAAACTCAAAGTTTCACAAAGAATTTCTAAAAATCCAATACAGGAAACAAAGTCTGTTTCTTAACCAAAATCCACTTCCTTATTCCTTATTTTTACTTTCTTATTAATCATTTCCCTTCCCTAAACCGCCACCGGCGCCTTAATCCCCGCATGGCTCTCATAATTCACCAACTCAAAATCTTCAAACTTAAAATCAAAAATATCTTTTACGGCAGGATTGATTTTCATCTGCGGTAATGGAAACGGAGTACGGGTTAATTGCAGATCTGCTTGTTCAAAATGATTGTTGTATAAATGCACATCGCCGAAGGAATGAACAAAATCTCCATATTGTAAATCACAAACCTGAGCAATCATCATCGTTAGTAATGCATAAGAAGCAATATTAAAAGGAACACCGAGGAATACATCCGCACTGCGCTGGTATAACTGACAACTCAATTTACCATCAGCCACATAAAACTGAAACAAACAATGACAAGGCATCAGTTTCATTTTTGGCAAATCCGCCACATTCCAGGCGGAAATAATCATGCGGCGACTATCGGGATTGGTTTTGATAGTATGAATCAAATCTTTTACCTGATCAACAACAACTCCATTTGACCCTTCCCAACTACGCCATTGCTTGCCATAAACCGGACCTAAATCGCCATTTTCGTCAGCCCATTCATTCCAGATGGAAACATTATTTTCTTTTAAATAAGCGATATTGGTTTCGCCTTTTAAAAACCAAAGCAACTCATAAATGATACTTTTTAAATGTGTTTTTTTGGTAGTAACCAATGGAAACCCATCAGCCAAATTAAATCTCATCTGATAGCCAAAACAGCTTCTGGTGCCTGTTCCGGTGCGATCACTTTTATCAGTTCCGTTTTGTTTGATGTGTTTGAGTAGGTCTAAATATTGTTGCATGGGTGCAAAATAAGTAAAAAGTAAAAATTTAAAAGTAAAAAGTAAAAATGTTTGGCGTTTGGTCGCTGCGCTTGTTTGGCGTTTGTTGTTCTACTTACTTAGATAAATAATTGAATTTATAAATATTTTGAAAAATAAACAAAAACAACAATAAACAAAACAACGCCAAACCCCAAACCCCAAACATAAATAGTATCTTTGCCCCGGAGAAATTATCATGAGTAAAAAAGGAAAAGTATTAATGGCTATGAGCGGCGGTATCGACAGTACCGTGGCGGCTTTGATGCTACATAAAGAAGGGTATGAAGTGGTGGGTATCACCATGAAAACATGGGACTATGCCACTAGTGTAGGCGTAACCAATAAAAAAGAAACTGGCTGTTGCAATCTCGATAGTTTCAACGATGCCCGTATGGCTGCTGTAGAACATGGCTTCCCTCATTTTATTTTAGATATCAGAGAAGAATTCGGAGATTTTGTAATCGAAAATTTTGTTGAAGAATATCTTGCCGGAAGAACGCCCAATCCTTGTGTAATGTGCAATACACATATCAAGTGGCGTGCGTTGTTGAAAAGAGCTGATGCCATGGGATGCGATTTTATTGCTACCGGACATTACGCTCAAATTCATCAGCATACCAATGGAAGGTATTTTATACGAAAAGGGAAAGATGAAACTAAAGATCAGAGCTATGCTTTATGGGGATTGCAACAGGATTTATTAAAAAGAACACTTTTGCCTTTGGGCACTTATCATAAAACAGAAATCCGTCAAATGGCCCATGATTTCGGTTATCCGGAGCTGGCGAAAAAAAATGAGAGTTACGAAATCTGCTTTGTACCCGATAATGATTACAGAGGTTTTTTAAAACGAAGAGTAGAAGGATTAGAAGAAAAAGTAGACGGCGGAAATTTTATTGATCAATCAGGGAAAATTTTAGGAAAACACAAAGGCTATCCTTTTTATACCATCGGACAAAGAAAAGGTTTGGACATTGCTCTAGGTTTCCCTGCTTTTGTTACCCATATCGACCCAGATAACAATACAGTTGTTTTGGGAACAGAGGAAGACCTAAACAAAACCGAAATGATGGTGAAAAACATCAACTGGATTAAATACGATGGCCTCAATGAAAACATTGATGCTGTTACAAAAATTCGTTATAAAGACAAAGGCGCCATAAGTCAACTTATCGCTACCGATAATGGCGTAAAAGTTGTATTTTACGATGATGTAAAAGGCGTCGCCCCCGGACAAAGCGCCGTTTTTTATGAAGGTGATGATGTGATTGGGGGTGGAGTGATTCAGAGGGGATAGCCCCCAAAGGGGGAAGCTGGTTGGCGTTTTGTGTTTCTCAGCAATGTCTCCCGAAGGGGATGTTGCGTGGCTTGATGATTTTCGTATTAAATTGTAATAGTTTTTTAAAAAAGTACAAATGAAAAATCAACATTTCCGTATTAACAAACTGGCTTTAATTTTTTACTTTTTACTTTTTACTTTTTACTTATCAAGCTGTAAAAAATCCGAATCCTACACCTCTCCTTCCATTGCCGATTACAATCCATTACAAACCGGAAAATACATTACTTATCAACTCGATTCATTAGTTTATCTTTCTTTTGGAACCCGCGATACTACAGTATCTTATCAAGTAAAATACCTCACCGATTCTTTGATTACAGATAATCTGGGAAGGCCAGCCTATCGTATTTTCAGATTCATCAGAAAAGATGAAAATTATTCATGGGCTCCCGATGCTACATTCATGTCCGTTAATACCGGAAATAACTTAGAATTCATTGAAAATAATCTCCGTTATATAAAATTACAGATGCCCATTAAAGATGGCTTTACCTGGAAAGGCAATTCATATATTGATACGTATTCTGCAAATTCATTATTAAGATATCTCGATAACTGGGATTATGTTTACAGCAATATAGGTAAAGCAGATGTGGTTGGCAGTTACAATCTCGATAATACATTAACTGTAAATCAGCGCGACGAAATTATCGGAATTCCAGATGATCCCGGCAGCTACAGCGAAGTCAATTTCAGCCAGGAAAAATATTCAAAAGGCATTGGAATGGTATATCGGAAATTTTTTCACAGCGAATATCAGCCCAATAATGGAGGCTATTTCGCTGATGGCTCATACGGAGTAACTTACACGATGATTGATCATAACTAATTAAATTTTTCAATGAACATCAACATAAGAAAAGCTGATGAAGCAGATTGCAGCCAAATGATGGAACTGATTAAAGAACTGGCTTTGTATGAAAAGGCTCCTGAAGAAGTTACCGTTTCATTTGATCATTTTGTATCCAGCGGATTTGGACCCAACCCTGTTTGGTGGGCTTATGTAGCCGAACTTACTCATGAAAATCAATCAAAAACTATTGTCGGATTCGCCCTTTATTATATCAGATACAGTACTTGGAAAGGGCAAAGAATGTACCTAGAAGATATTATCGTTACGGAACCAATGAGAGGTAAAGGCATCGGAAAAATGCTGTTCGACCAATTGATTGAAGTGTGTAAAGAATTGAATTTCAAAGGAATGACCTGGCAGGTACTTGACTGGAACGAACCTGCAATCAACTTCTACAAAAAATTTGAAGGTGTAAACTTCGATGGAAGCTGGTTAAACGGTAGCATTAAATAGCAAAAAGTACTGTTTTAAATACCCTAAAACACCTATATTCGCAGGGCATTTGATTAAAAAATCGAATCTATCCCCCCCTATTTGTATTTATTATTTATAACCATTTTCAACATGATTGCATTTTTACTTAAAAAATCGAAATTATTTGTTCTTCTTTTTTCATTATTTTCTTTATGGTCTTGCCAGAAAAATGTTGATGGAAGCATCAATAATCCTTCTGATCAGATTCCAGATCTCACCACAAAAGTAAATTCTTCTGTTTCGGGATTTGTTACCGACGAAAATAACACTGCCGTTAATGGCGCAACAGTTAGTGTTGGAAACAGAATTACCTATACTGATAACTATGGCTATTTTCAGGTAAGAAATGTAGACGTTGTTAAAACTGCTGCAGTGGTTACCGTTAGTAAGGCTGGATATTTTCACGGGATTAAAACTTATATCGCCACAGAAAACAAATCAACTTTTTTCAGAATTAAATTAATCCCCAAAAATACTGCAGGTACTTTTAGTGCTTCTGCGGGAGGAAGTGTTTCATTAACCAATGGAATGTCTATTAATTTTCCATTAAATGCAATAGTGAATGCAGCTTCAGGTGTTGCATATGCTGGTGTTGTAAATGTTGCTGCTTCTTGGATTAATCCAACTTCAACAGATGTTAACCCAACAATGCCAGGCGATTTAAGAGGTCTGAATGATGCTGGTGCCATTAAAATCTTACAATCATTTGGAATGGCTGCAGTTGAATTAACGGGTGCATCTGGAGAATTATTACAGATTGCATCTGGCAAAAAAGCAACCCTTACATTTCCAGTACCTGCTACACTGATCTCAAACGCTCCTGCTAACATTCCTTTATGGTATTTTGATGAAGCTACTGGACTTTGGAAAGAAGAAGGCTCTGCAACAAAAACAGGAAATAATTATGTTGGCGAAGTAAGTCATTTTTCTTTTTGGAATTGCGACGTGCCCAATAATTACATTCAATTTAATTGTACCATTTTGGATGCCAATGGAAATCCTATCCCTTTTGTTGGGGTAAAAATTTCTGTAGTAGGGGGAAGCCTATATAATTATGGTTGGGGATGGACAGATTCTTCTGGATATGTTAGTGGAGCTATTCCAAATAATGCCTCACTAAGTTTAGAAGTATTCACTAATTACAATTGTGGAACTGCAGCTTATACACAAGCTTTTAGCACAACAAGCACAGCTATTTCACTAGGAAATATTACGATTCCCAACACCGTTCTGAATACAGCCAATGTTTCCGGAACAGTTACCAATTGCAGCAGTGGCCCGGTTTCCAATGGTTATATCATCATGCAAAAAGACAATCAATACTCCAGATATTCATTAAGCAATACAGGCTCTTATGATTTTTCTACTTTATTATGTAGTACAAATGCACCGGTAATTTTAATTGGAGAAGATATTTCAGCAGGTCAGCAGAGTACCCCATTATCATATACGATTGTAAGTGGTAATAACGTGGTTCCTAATTTACAAGCTTGTGGTATTACTACAGAACAATTCTTCAATTACACCGTAAACGGTGCCAATACGGCTTTCACTTCACCTGCTGATACTTTTTACATGTATGTGAATACTCAAATGAATCCACCAAGAATCGAGATTTCCGCTCAAAATATTGTATCTGGAGGCTCTACAGGTTTCGGTACCATTGGGTTTGATCAACCAGGCATTGCTGTTGGAAGTGTTCAACCGATGTCATTATTTTATGTTACCAATATCAATGATTCAACTTATTTCACTACTCCTATTAATGTAAATATCACAGAGTATGGAAATGTAGGTGAATTTATTTCCGGAAATTTTGCAGGTTCTATGTCAGGAGCAGCACCTTTAAATACCGTGTACAATATCAACGGTAATTTTAGAGTAAGAAGAAATCAATAGTGCTTAAAAAAAAATTATTGTATTCATAAATACAATAATTTTACAACTAATTTTAAAATAGCATAATATAATATCAATTTACCTTTAAACAATTTTTATGAAGAAAATTTACTTATTATTGGTTATTAGTTTTATTTGTTCGTTTGGGGCTATTGCTCAAACAGTAACTATTTTTAACGGAACCATTGGAACAGGTACAAGTGGCAATGTTGTTATTGGTGCAAGTAATTATCATGTGGATGAATCTATTTATACCGAAGCCGAAATCGGTGCCAGCAATTTCATAACTGCCGGAACCGCAATCAATTCAATCAGCTACTACGCATCTGCAATAGGAGGCCCAACACCAGTCACTTCATTTAAAATCTGGATGAAAAATGTACCAGCTGCAACTACAACCTTTACCGCCGGTAATTATTCTACCACTGGATATACTTTAGTTTATGATGGCACCTTTTCACCATCAATAGTTGGGGCTAATCCAATTAACCTCACTACTCCATTTACCAGAACTGCTGGAAGCAACTTGCAAATTTTGATTGAAAGAAACGACAACAGCTTATATGCTGGTTTCGTTTTCAACACCGCTAACAATCAAACAGCAACTCCAACACCAACCGTTGCTTCAACAAGAAGATACAATGGCGCAACATTATCTGCCGCATTAACCACTTCAGCTTACAGACCAGCAATTGATTTAGCTCATTTATATGCAGTCGACGCCGGTTTAACAGGTATTGAAAATCCTACTATTTCTTGTTACAGTGTTTTTCAAAATATAGGAATTGTTGTTACCAATTCAGGAACTTCTAATATTGCTCCTGGTGCTGCATCTGTAAATTTAAAAATCAGCGGTGCAAACACTTTCAATGGTACATTAACAAATACTGCAGAAATTTTACCTGGAGCTTCTGAAACTATTTCTTTTTCTAATATCAATTTAAACAATGCAGGTATTAATTATGATACAGCTAAAGTAACATTGGCAAATGATGAAAATCCGAGCAATGATACTTTGAAAGCCACCACAAATACTTCTGAAATACTTTCTGCTTTTCCTTTAGTTGAAGATGCTGAGGCTACCCCATTAACAGTATTCCCTTATGCTAAAATTATTAATTTGGATCAATCCTGGTTGAGAAATACTGGAAATTATGGAAATGCTTCTCACCCAGCAACAGATTCATTAATCCCAAGAGCTCCGGGTACTAAATATTATTTATTTGACAGCTGGAATGCAATAGATGGTACAGAAAGCAGATTGTACAGCAAATGTGTTCAGTTGGTTAGCGGTTACCCAGCTAAAGTAAGTTTTTGGATGAGTCATGACAGTGCTTTTTCAAGTGGTGCTAATTTATTTGCAGACAGTTTATACGTTTCTATATCTACAGATAAAGGTTTAACCTGGACAAGATTGGGTGGATTCCAAAGACCTGATGCAAGTTTGACTTTATATGCATGGAAAAAAGATAGCATTGATTTAACCGCTTATGCAGGCCAGTTAGTTCAACTTGGATTTGAAGGTGTTAGTAAATATGGTAATGCATTTGGATTGGATGATATCAATGTATTTTCTGGTTGCGAAAATCCTGTTACACCATCGTTTAATCAAGTTGATCCAATATGTGCAGGTGCTTCATTTACCTTGCCTAATACTTCTAATAATTCTATCAATGGAACATGGTATCCTCCAATTGATAACTTGAATACAACAACTTATACATTTACTCCAGGATTAGGCGTTTGTGCAGTTCCAGTAACCATGACTGTTACCGTATTCCCAGTAAGTAACACAGCAACAACACAAACTGCTTGCGGATCATATCCATGGAATGGAAATACTTATACTAACAGCGGCACGTATATTCATCAGAATGGCAACTGCAGCGCAGATACGTTACATTTAACTGTTAATCCTAACATCACTCCAATTTTTGATCAAGTACCTAGCATTTGTGCTGGTGGTTCATTTACTTTACCTTCAACTTCAAATAACGGAATTGATGGTTTATGGATTCCTGTTATTAATACTGCGGCAACAACCCCTTACACATTTACTCCTACTAATACTGCCGCTTGTTACACTACAGCAACTATGACTGTTGTAGTTAATCAAATCCAAACTCCAACTTTCACACAAGTAGATCCAATTTGCGAAGGTGGTAGTTTCACATTGGCAACTGCTTCAAATGAGAATATTACGGGACAATGGACTCCTACAATTGATAACATGAATACCACAACTTATACATTTACTCCAGATGCCGGACAATGTGCAGCTATTACAACTATGACCGTTACTGTGAACCCTATTCTTACTTCTACTTTCACATCACTTGCACCAGTTTGCAGCGGTAGTTCATTTAGTCTTCCAACTACATCATTAGAAGGTGTACAGGGAAACTGGACTCCTGATGTTAATAACACCAATACTACCACATACACTTTTGTTCCAGATAACGGACAATGTGGAACAGGTGCAACAATGACTGTTGAAATATTACCTACATCAAGCAGCACGGTTACTATTGATACAACCGGTAGTTTTACCTGGAATGGTACTACATATACTTCAACCGGCACTTACACTTGGGTTGGACAAAATTATTTAAACTGCGACTCTACAGTAACATTGAATTTAACCATTCGTTCTGTGGCTTCCGCTTTCATAAGTCCTAATCCAAACAAAGGATCTTTTGATATAAATTATTCTGATAAAGTACGTGGCATTTCAACAAAATTCAAAGTACTTATTTTTGATGCTAAAGGCTCAAGAGTTTACAACAATGTTTTTGTATCTGATGGTATTACTTTAAATGCTCATTTAGATATCTCTAAATTACCTGCAGGAATTTATTATCTTGATCTAATTGATGCTTCTGAAGTAAGAGTTAAATCAGAAAAAATTGTGAAGTATTAATTGATGAGTATTTAAATAATACCACTCATTATATTCAAAAAATCCCGGCTAAAAT
Organism: Chitinophagaceae bacterium; assembly: GCA_947446585.1. GTDB lineage: Bacteria > Bacteroidota > Bacteroidia > Chitinophagales > Chitinophagaceae > Ferruginibacter. Next base: position 31,636 of record CANFGZ010000005.1, read on the forward strand.
AGTCGGGATTTTTTGTGCGAAACACTATTGCTTTGATGTGTTTTAAAACAAGTACATCAAAAAACAATTGGTATTTTTGTAATCAATAATAATGTTATGCAACAAAAAATAACGATGGGTATAAATGGTAAATTGATTGTGCCTGATCAGCCAACAATTCCATTTATAGAAGGCGACGGCATTGGTCCGGATATTTGGAAAGCGGCCGTTCGTGTATTTGACGCTGCTGTTGAAAAAGCTTACAACGGAGAAAGAAAAATCAACTGGCTGAAAGTGTTGGCCGGTGAAGAAGCCTTCAACCAAACCGGAGAATGGATGCCGGAATCCACCATGGATGCTTTTAAGAAATACTTGATTTCTATAAAAGGTCCACTCACTACGCCTGTTGGCGGTGGCATCAGAAGTTTGAATGTGGCGCTTCGTCAGGAATTAGATTTGTTCGTATGTCTGAGACCCGTGAAATATTTTGAAGGCACCCCCTCACCTATGTGGCATCCCGAAAATGTGAACATGATTATTTTCAGAGAGAATACGGAAGATATATATGCCGGTATCGAATACATGACGGGAACTCCTGAAGCAAAAATGCTTCTTGATTTTCTGGTAAATGAATTGCATGTTAAAAAATTAAGATTTCCTGAAACCACTTCTTTTGGAATTAAACCGGTGAGTAAAGATGGTAGCGAAAGACTCATCAAATCTGCAATACAACATGCCATAGCACATAAATTACCCTCTGTAACCATTGTTCATAAAGGTAATATTATGAAATACACGGAAGGATCTTTTAAAAACTGGGGCTATGAACTGGCTGAAAGAGAATTTGGTGGCGACGTATACACTTGGCGCCAATGGGAAAAAACAAAAGCAGAAAGTGGCGAAGCCGTTGCCAATGAAGAAATGCGTATCAGCAGCATGGGCGGAAAAATAATTATAAAAGATGCCATTGCAGACAATTTTTTACAACAAGCTTTATTAGCGCCACAGGATTATAGTGTTATTGCCACACTTAATTTAAACGGCGATTATATCAGTGATGCATTGGCCGCTCAGGTTGGTGGTATAGGCATTGCTCCCGGAGCTAATGTCAATTATCTGACTGGACATGCTGTATTTGAAGCTACTCATGGAACTGCTCCCCGATTTGCAAACACCAACACCATGAATCCTTCATCACTTATTTTAAGTGGTGCAATGATGCTTGAATATATGGGATGGAGAGATGCTGCAGAACTAATTACCAACGCGGTTGGAAAAACAATAAGAAATAAAACAGTCACTATCGACTTTTATAATCTTTTAAAAGAAGGAACTTTATTGAAAACCAGTGAATTTGGGGAAGAGGTGGTGAGGAATTTGTAGTTCAATTGTTTGGCGTTTGGTGTTTGGCGTTTTATGTTTCGGCTTAAATAAAAAAACACCAAACAAGCGCAGCAACCAAACGTCAAACAGTGTAAATAAATGCCAACTTTACCCTAAATTTGCCACTCAAATTCAAAGCCATGTCAAAAATAAAAGTAGCCAACCCCGTAGTGGAATTAGACGGTGATGAGATGACCCGTATCATCTGGAAATTCATCAAAGACAAATTGATTCTTCCTTATTTGGAGGTGCCTATTCAATATTTCGATTTGGGTATGGAGTATCGTGATGAAACCAACGACCAGGTAACCATTGATGCAGCCAATGCTATCAAAGCTTGCGGTGTTGGTATCAAATGTGCTACTATCACACCTGATGAAGCCCGTGTAAAAGAATTCAACCTAAAACAAATGTGGAAGAGTCCTAACGGAACGATTCGTAACATTTTGGATGGTACTGTTTTCAGAGAGCCGATTGTCATGCAAAATGTACCTCGTTTGGTTACGAACTGGACAGCTCCGATTATCGTGGGTCGTCATGCTTTTGGTGATCAATATCGTGCAACGGATACCGTTATCAAAGGAAAAGGAAAGTTAACCATGACCTTCACTCCAGAAGGCGGCGGTGAACCTCAAGTTTTTGAAGTGTATAATTATAAAGGTGATGGCGTTGCGATGGCGATGTACAATACCGATGAAAGTATTTACGGATTTGCACGCAGTTGTTTCAATATGGCGTTGAGCAAAAAATGGCCATTGTATTTGTCTACAAAAAATACTATCCTTAAAAAATATGACGGAAGATTTAAAGACATCTTCGAAGAAGTATATCAAAATGAATTCAAAGCTGCTTATGAAGCTGCGGGTATTACCTATGAACATCGTTTAATCGATGACATGGTGGCCAGTGCGTTGAAATGGAATGGTAATTTCGTATGGGCTTGTAAAAACTATGATGGTGATGTACAAAGTGATACAGTAGCACAAGGTTTTGGTTCATTAGGTTTGATGACTTCTGTGTTAGTTACACCTGATGGAAAAACCATGGAATCAGAAGCTGCTCACGGAACCGTAACACGTCACTTTCGCGATCACCAAGCAGGTAAACGGACCAGCACCAACCCAATCGCTTCTATTTTCGCATGGACAAGAGGTTTGGCTTTCAGAGGTAAATTGGATAATAACCAACCTTTGATTGATTTCTGTAATGCTTTAGAAGCAGTTTGTATCGAAACGGTTGAAAGCGGAAAAATGACCAAAGATTTAGCAGTTTGTATCCATGGTAATAAAGTTTCTCATGGTGATCATTATTTATACACTGAAGAATTCTTGGATGCGATTGATGAGAATTTGAGAAAGAGAATGGGGATGTAAATGCCTCACCCCCAACCCCTCTCCAATAGAGAGGGTGAATCCTTCGAATAAGTTTTTTATATTTTGAAACCGCCTTTCTTTCTGAAGGGCGGTTTTTTAATTTGTTACATTTCCCCCTTGCGGGGATTGAGGGGCTCCCCCCCCTCTCCAATAAAGAGGAGGAAAATCTCAAAATATGTTTTTTATTTTTTTTGAAACCGCCTTTCTTTCTGAATGGCGGTTTTTTAATTTGTTTTACATTTCCCCCTTGCGGGGATTTAGGATGCAACTCCCCTCTCTATTGGAGAGGGGTTGGGGGTGAGGCTGTCCTACTCCCCGCATACAACTCATACTCAAACAACCTGCAATCAATTTTGCCATTATAAAATTCGATTCTTCTCTTTGGCTTCAATCCGATTTTTTTAGCGAGTTCTAAATTGCCAGTAAAAATATATCCCCAATAACCTTTACATTTTTGTTTAAGAAAATCTCCCATCCTTTTGTAAGTACCTTCCAATTCAATTTCAACACCTAGCCTGTCGCCGTACTCAGGATTGAAGAACACAACACCTTCTTGATTTTCTGGAATGGTAGTATCAGCAAAATCACAACATTCAAAACTGATCATTTCTTCCACGCCGGCAATACCTGCATTTATTTTTGAAATGGAAATGGCATCTTCGCTGATATCTGAAGCAATTAACCTTACCGGTGAATCATGTAAGACTTGCGATTCCATTTGTTGATAATGATGATCATATATTTTTTCATCATACCCACATACATGCATAAACGAATAATTATTTCTGAACAAACCCGGCTTTCGATTGGTAGCCAACATCGCAGCTTCAATGGCAATGGTTCCGGAACCACACATTGGATTGATGAAAGTGGATTTTCGGTCCCATTTCAATGCCAGCAAATTAGCTGCTGCAAGCGATTCAAGCATTGGCGCTTTACCTGGAATTTTTCTATACCCGTGTTTAGATAATGTTTCACCACTAGTATCCAAAAACAATTCCGCCTGACTTTCCTTCCAGTATAAATGAACTACAACGCCCGTCAATTCAGGGCCAGAATCTGGTCGCTCTCCTGTCTTTTCTCTGAAACGATCAGCAATCGCATCTTTCACTTTCACATTTGCAAACAAATTATTCGTTATTGTTTCATTGGTTACATTACTGGTAATTGAAAAATATTCATGGGCAGGAATGATTTTTTCCCACTCAATTTTCGACAATTCTTTATACAAATCATTGGCATTATAAGCCGTAAATTCTTTTAAGGAAAACAATACCTGTGAAGCACAACGAAGATGTAAATTCAATTTGATGCAATCATCGAGCGTTCCCAACAATTCAACGCCGGTTTTAAAAATACGAATCGGCGCAAATCCAAGTGCTTCTATTTCTTGTTGTAAAAAAGGCGATAGTCGATTACTGCAAGTAACAATAATCCGATTTTTAATAGCAAATAAATTCATTGAACTGTTTTAAAGCTGATAAATTTTATTTCAGCAATTGCATGCATTTTTCCAGACTATCTTTCCAATGTGGAATGCGGATGTTATAAGTTGTTTCAATCTTATCCGTCAATAAAATTGAATAATGAGGTCGTTTCGCTGGCACCGGATACGCAGATGATGGAATTGGATTTACTTTACAAGCATAACCTCCAATTTCTTTTATCGCCGTTGCAAATTCAAACCAAGAAATAACCCCTTGATTTGAATAATTGTAAATTCCCGTAATAAATGTTGTTGAAGAAAAAATAATATTAAAAATGGCACTCGCCAAATCAGCCGCATAAGTTGGCTTACCGATTTGATCCGCCACTACACTGATTTCTTCTTTTTCCTGCATCAAGCGCATCATGGTTTTCACAAAATTCTTTCCATGAAA
>CANFGZ010000006.1 GCA_947446585.1 Chitinophagaceae bacterium
ACAGAATCATTAATCAAGGCGAGTTTTGTACTATTATCTTTATTGCCAAAAGTATAGCCAGAGCTCACACCAAGGCTAATTTCATTTTTGAATTTTCCTTTTCCTGTTTTTCTAATACCGGTGCTTACATTTACCTGATTAACACCACCAGTACCTTCATATAAAGTATAAGTGCTGTCAATATTGCTGATTCTACTATTTTGTTCAATTTTATAACTGATTCTGGAAATAGGTCTCAAGCCAAAGCTAACACCCCAAGTGGTTCCTTTTTTTTCCATTTTTTTATTAGAAATAGGGAAAGCAAGTTGAAAATAAGAAACCAGCACATTAGTGGCTTTATATTTATCTGTAGTAGTGGTACTCTTCAGATTTCTAATATCAATTTCAGTACCGAGATCAAATATGGTGTTAGAGAAATTTTTTGTATTGGAAACATTTCCGAGAGAAGCAGGATTAATGAGATTGATACAAAAAGGGGAGCCAATGATACCAAAATCAGAATAAGCAGCTGAAATACCACCCATACCTCGGTTCATTACATTTTGTCCCATAAGTAGATCTCCAATTCCATATCTGCTGTAAGGTGAATTGTCCTGAGACTTGGCAACTAAAAAAGACACAGAAACGATAGTCAGTAAAAATATTCTTCTAAGCATGTTAATTATTAAGTTCGCTGAGCGCATACAATCCCTTGAATAAAAAATAAACGTCGGCAAATATCTTGTTTTTAAGTTGACTGGCAAAATAGGGGGCATCACCCCCGGTTAAAACCACGTTAAAGTTACCATATTTATTGTTGTATTTTTCAATGAAACCATCGATTTCACTGGCAATTCCGAAGATTACGCCAGATTGCAAATTTGTTTTAGTATCATATCCAATAAAGGGAAAATTAGGGTCTGATTGCACTAAAGGTAATTTAGCCGTATAGTCATGCATAGATTTAAACCGTAAGTCCATGCCTGGGGAAATTGCTCCTCCGATAAAAAGATGTTGCTGATTTACGAAATTATAAGTGATACAAGATCCCAGTCCAATAATCAGATTGTTTTTATTGGGGTATATATGGCAGGCTGCAGCGATTAACGCTAATCTGTCTGGTCCGATTGAATCGGGTTTGCTCACAGCTATGTTGAAATTGAGTTTACTCTGATTTGATAATTTATGAAAAAGGGTTTTACTGGCTAATAAAATTTCAATTTCAGGATTATGATTAATTACCGAAGAAAGAATAGTTTTTACCGGATTGTATTTTTCAAGTAGAGATGAAATTGTTTCAATACTGTCGCTTTCAATATTAATTTCTTCCATAAAAGAATGATCATGAAAAACAGCAGCTTTTAAACGTGTATTTCCAAAATCTATGCAGAGTGTATTCATGTTGATGTTGTCGCGAAGGCGCTAAAGCACTAAGATACATAAAGTTGATGTAAGCCCCCTTTAATTCACCCAAAGGGGGAAAATTAATGAGTGATATTGATTTCTAATTCTAACGTAATGTAAGATCATATTAATCTTTGGAAGGAAAAAGAAAGGTACTCTAAAACTCAAACCCCTCGAGATTTTTAAAATGTCCGTTTAACCTGATTTTCTTTTTAAGTGATTCCATTTCTTGCAGCACAGAGAGGATTTTTGTCAAATGTCTTTTTAAGAATTCCTCGCGGTGTAATTCATTTTCGTATTCAAGAATCTGATACTCCTCATCAATTGATAATCCAACATGATGAGCGATATCAAAACTGCAAAGTTCAGTATCAGGCTTCCCGAAATCTTTTGTAACATCAAGATTCTTATGCATTTTTCTCGCGCCTTCAATTATTTTTTTCATTAAAGAAGAACTGCCATTATTGAAATTAGGCTGGTAGGTAACAATCGCGCCGCTGTATAATTTATCTGGAATCTCTTTCACTACTTCAAGAATATTGAAAATGCTGATGCCTTTGGTTTTAATATCCATTTTCCCATCCTCATAAACTTTTGAAATTTCTGTGATTTCTAATAATGTTCCTTTTTCTCCTAGTTTATTATTGATGACAACAGGAATGCCAAATGGTTTTTTGGATTGAAAACAATCATTTATTAATTGTTTATATCTGGGTTCGAAAATGTGAAGGTGTAGTTTCTCTCCGGGATAGACAACTAACGCTAATGGAAATATGGGAATGAAGTTGGTCATTAAAAGATAAAATCAAAATTAATTATTTTTCACGATTGGTTTTTTTTGGGTAAAGATTTCCTTTTGTCAGCAAAACAAAATTGTATTTAAGCCTTTGCCAGGTCTTAATGAAAAAAAAGAAGAATGGTAAGTTATATATTTTATTCTTTAAAACACTATCACTTAAGAAAAATTTGGTGCAACTGGTTTGAATATACCTCGATCTTAATTTATTTCCATAAAGACTAATAAAGGGTTTTCGATGAAGCTCCATATCCTTTAAATTACCATGACTTAAATGTTTTACCATGAAAGGGATAACATAACTTGAATAACCCAGGAAATCTGCAACCATGCACAAATCGGTTCCATAAAAGTGAAATCCTTTGATATCGCTTGAAAGCGTAATTCTTTTTTTCGCATCTATAATAAGTAGATTTTCGTCCAGGGAATGAACTTTACACGGCAGGTTTTCTGTGATATCAATTCTTCCATTAGTGTTTATATACATGATATCTTGATGATAACCTTTTGCTCCTGCATTTCCACAAATCGCCCAATTATTATCAAGTGAATGCAATTCATTTATGCAATTCATCATTTTGTTTTTTGAATCCATACACCTTACGTCCTGATGAACAATAATTACAAATTCTCCTTTTGCGTTATTTAAAAAATATCGAATTGCTTCATAAGCATCAGCCACATTTCCATTAGCGTTGTCTATTTGCAAATATTCGCAATGATCATCAAAGCCATTATTTTGAAAACTCGACTTCATGATTTCGTATTCACTCCATTGAGTTACCAATGTGCAAATCGAAAATGAATATGGGTATATACTTTTTAGCATTAGGTTGAATTCAATTAACTTTTGAATGAAGTGAAACTGATATTAGAAATGTTGTTTAAAACAATTTTAGCAACTTGCTCAACAGAGAATGAAATCTTTTGTTTATTTAAAATATTTTTAAATTTCATTTTTGAACTTTTCGCTTTTTTATAGTCTCTAAAAAACAATTGTAATGATTTCAGAAAATAAAACTTACCAGTAAATATTGAAAATAAAGTTTCAAAAAATAATTGAAAATACCAGAAAAATAATTTTAATTCAGACAAGTGTATGAAGTGTAAAAATATTTTATTTCGGTAATAAATGGATTTGATAAAATACTTCTTGCTTTTTGTTTTAATAGTTGTTGATGTTTTATGCCTGCAAACAGAACTGTGATCATAAAAACATTTCCAGCCCATTCTCCAAGCTCTTAAACTTAATTCGTAATCCTCAACATAATAAGGTGAAAAAACTTCATCAAAACCATTTAAAGCAATAATTTTATTTCTATCAACAAATGCATTGGCGCCGGAAAGATACATGCTGTAAAGTCGGTCATTTTCATTGGGTAAAACAGGAAAATAATTTACATTAGTTTTAATTTTTACTCCATGAAAGGAAGGAAACTTTCCTCCATCCTGAATGTTATCATCATCCCACCCAATAATTCTTCCCATCACTCCAAAGGTATCTTCCTTTTCAAAATATTTAAATTGATTTGAAAAATAATTTTCAGTAAGTTTTACATCACTATTTAATAATAAAAGATAATCGTATTGTGCCATAAAAATTCCCTTATTAATAGTTTTTGAAAATCCCTGATTAATCTCACTTTCCAATAAAATGATTTCGGGAAAATTCTTTTTAATAAAAGAAACTGAGCTGTCTGTTGAGCAATCATCAGATACGATTACTTCAAATGGTAAATTTGTTTTTTTTAGTTCCAGATAAAGAGGAGGCAATATTTCAGGCAATAAATTAATTCCATTAAAATTGGGAATCACAACAGATATGCCTTTATTATTCAATGAAAATGTATTTGCTGCAAATAACGAAACATTGAGTGAGTTTAAAAATATATTTTTCAAAAAAAATAAACACAAAAATTAAATTAACTAAAGTATTTTGCAGTATGTGGTCAATCTTTGCAGAGAAACTTATTGCCGGGGATATTAAATCACTAGCCAGATGTATTTCATTAGTTGAAAATGAAACGGCAGGCTATGAAGAATTTATGCAAACATTACCAGGAAATGAAAATTCGGTCATCATTGGCATTACAGGGCCTCCCGGAGCAGGGAAAAGTACATTAACCGATGCATTAATTGAGAAGCTGATTGAGGAAAATAAAAAAGTGGCAGTACTTTGTATCGATCCTTCCTCGCCATTTAATTTGGGAGCCTTATTGGGCGACAGAATTCGGATGAGTGAATGGCATAACAATCCTAATGTTTTTATTCGTTCTTTGGCAACCCGAGGCTCGCTGGGTGGATTGAATCCCAAAATTATTGAGATATCTGATATTATTAAATCTGCCGGATTCGATTATATAATTATTGAAACAGTGGGTGTTGGTCAGAGTGAAATTGAAATTGCAGGATTAGCAGACATTACCATTGTTGTTTTAGTACCCGAATCGGGAGATGAAATTCAAACCATGAAAGCGGGATTGATGGAGATTGCAGATGTATTTGTAATCAATAAATCAGACAGGCCTGGTGCAAATGCATTTGTAAATAATCTCAGACAAATGCTAGCACCTGCTTTTAAAAATAAAGACCACGAAATCCCGATCATACAAACTATTGCTGACCAAAAAAAAGGAATAGAGGAGTTGAAAGAAATTATTCTATTTAGTCATAAAGACAATAAGGAAAAAAAACAATGGCTATTAGTAGAAAAAATTTATCAGATGATTCAAAAGAAAAGAATGAAGGATGTTGATAAATCGGAACTTTATTTACAAATTCAGGAGCAACAAAAAGATTTTAATTTATATCGATTTATTAATCTTTTTTAGAAGGAAAAATAAACAACTTAGTCAGTTTCTTTCTGAAAAATATAAAGAGGAGATTTTAAATATCCTTTTAATAAATAGCCCAGTGCTCTCCAGCTAAAATAATTTCTTTTACAAACTACACGGAATGATTTTACAGGAGAAATAAAGTCTCCTTTTTTTATAAAGCCTTTACATTGATGATAAACGAATTTGAAGTTTTGCAGTTTGAATTCGGTATGATACGCTGACTTTGCTTTTTCGAAATCATTTTCAGTAATAAGCTCAATGATATTTTTTATATCCTGAAGCGAATTTTTATGGTCCTGAATTTCAATTACATGGTCAAAAGGCAATGACGCTTCTTTGTGATCATGAATAAATGAGGAAGTGTAATAATCTTTAGGATTGGTAAGAATAATTTTAGGAATATTTTTTGCCCATTGAGTAGTGGATAGCCAGGTAATTCCACTCGAACATCCAATAAAAAAATCACAATGTTTGGTCAGTTCTGCATTTTCTCTGAATGATAATTCACTGCCATCAATGATTTGAGGATTGAGATGACTTATTTTTTTATTAGACGACAAAATGAAGGCTATGTCTTTATTGTTTTTTATGATTAATTCCAGAATGCCAATTAATTTGTCGGGATGTAAATTAGATGTAAAGCTTGTAGGTCCACATTCAACTAATACTATTTTTTTAAATTTCGCTAAATTGAATTTATTAGAAAAAGCAGTTACATTATTTATTTCTTCAGGCCTTAAAAAAATAAGGGGTTGTTGTGAAATGACAATTGGATGCGGATAATTTTTATAAAGAGAAGATCTGATTCCGCCATCATATTTTAAAACATTTTCTCCGTGGATTTGCAAATAAAATATCAAATCAAATTCACCTTTGCTTTTTTTTTGTTCGGTTGTTTTTTTAATAGCATTCCATTCTCGTATATCCGTAATTGTTTTTTTTGTTTCAACTTCCCATATTTTATCTACGAATGGATTGTTCTCAATGGATTGCTTGCAATTTGTATTAACAACCCAGGTTAGATGACAGCCTGGATAATCTACTTCTTTAATTTGTTTGGCAATTACGGTTCCATACAAACAATCTCCATTGGAGTTTAACAAAACCATTAATATTTTTTTCGGAACCATTTACAGCAGTTATTTTAATTATTCCTCTCGCTCTTCCACCATCGAAAAGCAATTACACCAATGATAGCAAATGGCGCCAGCATCAAATACAATATTCCATTATTCAATCCCAATGCTGGTTTTTCGCCCAATTGAGAAGCAGTTTTAGTACACATAGAGCATTGTGCTACCGATAATAAGGGGAACAGTAAAATCAGCAAAGCGAATAATAGCAGTAGATATTTATTTTTCACTTCACAAAGTTAATTACAAAACACAAAAAAGCCCACAGTTTTAACTGTGGGCAAAAGAATAAAAAATTTAAAAATATCTTAAGCTTCCTGAGTCATTGATTTAGAAACACGCTTACGATCATCTTCATTAAGAATAGTTTTTCTTAAACGAACACTTTTAGGTGTTACTTCAATGCACTCATCCTGTTGGATATATTCCATACATTCTTCCAGTGACATTAAAATTTTAGGTGCTGCTTTTGAAGCATCATCAGATCCGCTTGCACGGTGATTGGTAAGTTTTTTAGGTTCTGTTGCGTTTACAACCAAATCTCCTGGTTTGATGTGTTCTGCAATAATCTGACCTGCATAAACTTCTTCTCCCGGATCTACAAAAAATCTTCCTCTTTCCTGTAATTTATCAATAGAATACCCTGTTGTTCTTTCGGTTGATTTTGATAATAATACTCCATTGCTTCTTCCTGGTATATTTCCTTTCCAGGGCTTGTATTCATTGAAACGATGCGCCATTACTGCTTCTCCGGCAGTGCTGGTCAACATGGTGCTTCTTAAACCAATTAGTCCTCTTGAAGGAATATCAAACTCCAAATGCTGCATTTCGCCTTTTGTTTCCATTACCAGCATTTCGCCTTTACGTTGTGTAACAAGATCGATAACTTTTCCACTGAATTCTGAAGGAACATCAACAACAAGAATCTCAAAAGGCTCACTCTTCACTCCGTCAATATGTTTTACAATAACCTGAGGCTGACCAATAGTCAATTCAAACCCCTCTCTTCTCATGGTTTCGATAAGAATACCTAAGTGAAGAATACCACGACCATAAACAAGGAAACTATCTGCACTGTCACTGTCTTCTACTCTTAAAGCAAGATTTTTTTCGGTTTCTTTCATTAATCTGTCTCTCAAGTGACGACTGGTAACAAACTTTCCTTCTTTACCAAAGAAAGGGGAGTTGTTGATACCGAACAACATACTCATTGTAGGCTCATCAACACTAATTACCGGTAATGCTTCGGGGTTTTCAACATCTGCAATTGTATCTCCGATATTAAAGTCATCCAACCCTACAACAGCACAAATATCTCCAGCAATCACTTCTTCTGCTTTCTTTTTACCCATCCCTTCAAAAACATAAAGTTCTTTAATTTTCATTTTCTTAACTGAGCCATCAGCTTGCATTAAAGCGATTTGTTGATTTTCTTTTATGCTTCCGCGCGCAACTTTACCCACTGCAATTCTTCCTAAGAAAGAAGAATAATCCAATGAAGTGATTTGCATTTGTGAAGGACCTTCATTTACTTTTGGTTCTGGTACAAATTCTAAAATAGCATCTAATAAAGGAAGAATATTAGTCGTTTCTGTTAATGAAGTATTCATCCAGCCATTTTTGCTACTTCCGTATATGGTAGGGAAATTTAATTGCTCTTCTGTTGCATCTAAATTGAAAAACAATTCGAAAACAGCATCATGAACTTCATCTGGACGACAATTAGGTTTGTCTACTTTGTTAATTACCACAATTGGACGTAGACCAAGTGCCAGAGCCTTTTGCAACACGAATCTAGTTTGTGGCATTGGACCTTCAAAGGCATCCACTAACAGCAAAACACCATCAGCCATTTTTAATACTCTTTCTACTTCACCTCCGAAATCCGAGTGACCAGGAGTATCGATAACGTTTATCTTAACGTCTTTATAAGTTACTGAAACGTTTTTACTGAAGATGGTAATGCCTCTTTCTCTTTCAAGGTCATTACTGTCCATAATCAACTCTCCGGTTTCCTGATTTTCTCTGAAAACTTTAGTTGCGTGTAAAATCTTGTCCACCAGTGTTGTTTTACCATGATCTACGTGGGCAATAATTGCGATGTTGCGAATTTTCATTGTATAGTTTTTAGGGTTTTGCTTATAGCCAAGAGAGAACACATAGGGTCTGCAATCTTGAAGCTGTTTGGCTTACCGCTGTTTTTTGACGCGCAAAGGTAACACTTTTCAGTCGGTTTGCAAGTCAATTCATCAATTAGTTTGGGTTAATTTCTTGTTATGCTTCGTTTTTGTTGAAGTTATAAAGGTCAATAATAGATAATGTGACTTCTCGACTTGCAAACAGGGTATGCGCCGAAAAAAAATCATGTAATTTTATGAGCTCATTAAATTTTATGTCGTTTAAACTATTTTCAGAATATGCTCCGGCAGGCGATCAGCCCGAAGCAATCAAGCAACTGACTCAAGGAATTCTTGACGGAGAAAAATATCAGACCTTACTTGGTGTTACGGGCAGTGGTAAAACGTTCACCATGGCCAATGTGATTCAAAATCTTCAGCGGCCAACATTAGTGCTCACACATAATAAAACACTGGTTGCTCAGCTTTATGGAGAGTTTAAACAATTCTTTCCTGAAAATGCAGTAGGATATTTTGTGTCTTATTACGATTATTATCAGCCAGAAGCATATATGCCGGTCACCAATACATACATTGAAAAAGATTTGAGCATCAATGAAGAACTGGATAAATTGAGATTACAGGCCACAGCGCAATTGCTGAGTGGAAGAAGAGACATTATTGTTGTAGCAAGTGTGAGTTGTATTTATGGCATGGGCAATCCAACGGAATATGAAAATGGAATCATCAGAATTCATCAGCGACAAATAATTTCACGTCAGGGGTTTCTTCATTCACTAATAAATTCGCTTTATCACAGAAGTCAGGGAGATTTTGAGCGGGGTTCATTCAGGGTAAAAGGGGATACGATAGATATTAATCTTCCTTATGTGGATTTTGGATACCGTGTTTGTTTTTTTGGTGATGAGATTGAAAGCATAGAAACCTTAGAATTAATTTCCGGAAAAAGAATTGGCACGGTTGATCATGCCGCTATTTTTCCCGCTAATCTTTATCTGGCTCCAAAAGATATGATGGCACAGGTAATCAATGATATTCAGGATGAGTGTGCCGCACAAGTTGCTTATTTTAAAAATTCAGGAAAATATATAGAAGCTCAAAGAATAAATGAAAGAGTGAATTATGATTTGGAAATGATCAGGGAATTAGGGTATTGTTCAGGTATTGAAAATTATTCGCGTTTTTTTGATAGGCGTAACCCTGGATCAAGACCATTTTGTTTGCTGGATTATTTTCCCAAAGATTTCCTTACCATTATCGATGAAAGTCATCAGACTATTCCTCAGGTTAGTGGAATGTATGGCGGAGACAGAAGCAGAAAATTAGTATTGGTTGATTATGGTTTTAGGCTTCCTTCGGCAATGGATAATCGCCCGCAGAATTTTAATGAATTTGAAAACATAACCAACCAGACTATTTTTGTATCAGCTACACCTGGTGAATATGAATTACAAAAATGCGGAGGAGTGGTTGTGGAGCAAGTGGTAAGGCCGACCGGATTACTGGATCCACCCATTCAGGTCAGACCAACTTTAAATCAGATTGATGATTTATTGGAAGAGATTGATAATCGAATAAAACAAGGAGACAGAGTATTGGTGACTACGCTTACCAAAAGAATGGCCGAGGAATTACATAAATATTTCGAAAGAATTCAAATAAAGTCAAAGTATATTCATAGCGATGTGGATACTTTGGAAAGAGTAGAAATACTAAGAGAATTGCGTTTGGGAACAATAGATGTTTTGGTAGGGGTAAATCTATTGCGGGAAGGATTAGACTTACCGGAAGTTTCATTAGTTGCAATTATGGATGCGGATAAAGAAGGATTTTTAAGAAATGAAAGAAGCTTAACTCAGACAGCAGGAAGGGCTGCAAGAAATGAAAATGGATTGGTGATTTTTTATGCAGACAAGATTACAGGGAGTATGCAAAGAACTATTGATGAAACACAAAGGCGAAGAGAAAAACAAATTTCTTATAATCTTGAACATGGAATTATTCCTAAGACTGTTCAAAAATCAGTTGATCAAATCATGGCTCAGGGAAGTGTGCTGAATGTGAAAGGCTATGATCCTTCTAATCCTTATGCTTTGCAAAATGAACAGAACATTTCAGTTGCAGCAGAAGATCAAATAAGTTATGACACCATACCTCAATTAGAAACAGCTATTTCAAGAACAAAAAAAAATATGGAAAAAGCAGCGAAAGATCTGGATTTTATGGAAGCTGCAAGATTGAGAGATCAGATGTTTGTTATGAAAGAGCAGTTGGAAAAAATGAAACAGGGTTGAATGGTTTTATAGATAATCCCGAATATATAACACCACTTTACAGTTGCACTAATCAATTACATTTATCGTGTTACAGATATTCGAATCGGTAGCGTATTAACTTGAGATTTTTTAAATAAAAAAACTAATCTTATATGGCAGATGGTTATAAAAAAATCAAGGTAAAATATAACTCTGAAGTACACGGTGATAAACATTTTGATTTATAGTGCCATCAATAATATTTTTATCAATTAATCCAATGCCTTTTGCAAAATACAAATCACTTTCTGAGAAAATCACAACACCTAAAATGGGATCATTTATACTAATCTTTTGATGTACCTGAATAACATCAGAATAGATAATACCAAGTACAGTTCTGTTGGCCGATTTAGCAATTATTTTATATTCATACAAATTATCAATACCGTTTCCTGGATTAACATCATTCCATACAGCGCCTACTGGTTCATTGGATTTTAATAAAGTATATTTTATAGGTACTAATACCGAACCACTGCTGCCTCTATTTACATATTCAATTAGTGTGATAACGCCATTTGTACAATTATGATAAAGGATATCATTTTGACCGGTTGTAGATTTTGAATAAACAAGGCCATTAATTAAAGTATCGCCCAAAATATGAAGCGTTTCTGTTGTATTTGAAGCGGTAATTGTACTGCCATCATTTGTTGAATCCACATAAACAAACACTGAACCATCACACCAAGGCTGATATATACATGATTTACATGCCGCGGTATCATTAATTGGCAAGACTCCATTTTGTATACTGGTTTCTTTTTCACAAGAGGTTAAGCAAACCCCGGAAATAATAACGCCTAAAATAATTTTGATTCCTTTCAATGTGATATTTTATTTAAGTAAAATTAGCAGTTAATTTGAATGTAAACACTTATCATAGTTTCGTTTTTGAAAATAATAATCATTTCTCGAAAATATTTTAGACGTATACTTTCCTTCATTTGTTTTACTTTTAGGGCATGCAGAAAAAATTGTTTTTATTAGATGCATTTGCTCTTGTTTTCAGGGCTTATTATGCGCTTATCAGAAATCCCAGAGTAACCAGTAATGGCAGAAATACCAATGCTCAATTTGGATTTACCAATACCATAATTGAATTAATCAACAACCAGAAGCCTACTCATATGGCCGTTTGCTTTGATACACATGCGCTTACGGAAAGACATACAGATTTTGCTGATTATAAAGCCAATCGTCAGGAAACTCCTGAAGATATTCTTGCAGCCGTTCCCGATATCAAAAAAATTATTGAAGCATTTAATATTCCAGTCATTGAATGTGATGGTTATGAGGCTGATGATATCATAGGTACTCTTGCTAAACAAGCTGAGAAGGAAGGTTATGAGGTTTTTATGGTAACCCCCGATAAAGATTATGGCCAGTTGGTTTCAGAAAAAATAAAAATTTACAAGCCACCGTATCAGGGAGGGTCATACGAAATTCTTGGTCCGAATGAGATTTGTACAAAATGGGACATCCAAAATATTAGTCAGGTTATAGACATGTTAGGAATGATGGGCGACGCTGTAGATAATATTCCGGGAATCCCAGGTGTGGGAGAGAAGACCGCAGTAAAATTGCTTAAAGAATATGGCACACTTGAAAATGTTCTAGCTGATGCAGATAACATCAAAGGAGCGTTAGGAGAAAAAATCCGTAATGGAAAAGAGAAAGCAGTGATGAGTAAAAAGCTGGCTACCATAATTACTAACGTACCGGTAACATTTCATGAAGGCGATTTTTGTTTGAAAGAATGGAATAAAGAAGCACTGACTCAGATTTTTACAGAACTGGAATTTAAAGCATTAGGAAAAAGATTACTTGGAGAAGAGATATCTGTTGAAACAGAGGTCAAACAAAAACAGATTTCATCAGGCCAAATGGATTTGTTTGGTGCTGTTGTGGAATCCAAAGAAGAAAATATTCAAAAATCAGAACCTGAAATTTCATATACAGTAGTTGATAAAAATATAAATAATACAGCACACCAATATTTTTTAGTTAACAATAATGAAGAGATCGAAAAATTATTGAACGCATTAAAAAATTCGAAAGAAATTTGTTTTGATACTGAAACAACAAATATCGATGCTAATCTTGCCGAGTTAGTAGGAATAAGTTTTGCCATAAAACCTGGCGAAGCTTTTTATGTTCCTTGTCCGATTAAAAAAGAAGATTGTATTTTATTTCTGAAAAAATTTTACGCTTTATTTTCTAATGCTGATAAAATATGGATTGGCCAGAACATAAAGTATGACATGCTTTTATTAAAATGGTACGACATTGATTTAGCGGGAAAAATATTTGATACCATGCTGGCCCATTATGTAATAGAGCCTGATGGCAAAAGAAGTATGGATGTTTTGAGTGCAAAATATCTTGGGTATGAGCCTATTCATATTGAAGAATTAATTGGCAAGAAAGGCAAGAACCAAGGTAATATGAGGGATGTAGAAATTGATAAGATAAAAGAATATGCAGCAGAAGACGCAGATATAACATTACAACTTAAAAATATTTTTCAGCCTCAAATAAAATCAAGTGAAGTAGAAAGAATATTTTATGAAGTAGAAAATCCATTGGTTAAAGTGCTTACTGATATGGAATTTGAAGGCATAAAAATAGATGTTGATTTCTTGAATACATATTCTAAAGAGTTAGAGACAGAAGAAAAAAAAGCAGAAGAGTTAGTTTATGAACAAGCGGGCGTAAGATTTAATCTGGCTTCTCCTAAACAATTAGGCGAAGTGCTTTTTGAAAAACTTAAACTTGATCCAAAAGCAAAAAAAACAAAAACAGGCCAATACGCCACAGGTGAAGATATTCTTACGAAGCTTGCGCATCAACACAAAATCTGTAATGACATTTTAACTTTTAGAGAACTTGCCAAATTAAAATCTACTTATGTTGACGCACTTCCATTATTGATTAATTCAAAAACAGGCAGGGTTCATACAAGCTATGCACAGGCGGTTGCAGTAACCGGAAGACTAAGCAGCAATAATCCCAACTTACAAAATATTCCCATTCGATCAGACAGAGGCCGAGAAATCAGAAAGGCTTTTATCCCTCGTGATGAAAATCATGTATTAGTTTCTGCTGATTATTCTCAAATTGAATTGCGCATTGTTGCAGCGATTAGCGGTGATTTGAATATGTGCGAAGCTTTTAAAACCGGCAAGGACATTCACACTGCAACTGCAGCCAAAGTATTTAATGTTGAAGAAACCGAAGTAACAAAAGAAATGCGGTATAAAGCAAAGAGTGTAAATTTTGGAATTATATATGGACAAGGTGCATTTGGACTTTCAGAAAATCTTGGTATTGCACGATCAGAAGCAAAAGAAATAATTGATAATTATAAAAAACAGTTTCCAGACATTCAAAAGTATATGGACGATACCATTGCTTTTGCAAAAGAAAACGGCTATGTACAAACGCTCATGGGAAGAAAAAGATGGCTTAAAGATATCAACTCTGCAAATTTTACAGTACGAGGTTTTGCCGAAAGAAATGCAATTAATTCTCCTATACAGGGTACAGCTGCAGATATGATAAAGCTGGCCATGATCAATATAAGTGAATCATTTAAAAAACATCAATTCAAATCGAAAATGTTGCTGCAGGTTCATGATGAATTGGTTTTCGATGTATTGAAATCTGAATTAGAAGCAGTGAAGCCTGTTATTCTTGAATGCATGCAAAATGCATTGAAACTTCCTAATGATGTTCCCACTGATGCAGCTTTAGGCTCCGGAATAAATTGGCTGACTGCTCATTAAAATTTATATAATGGAAAAACCTTTACTTATTTATTGTTATGATGCTTACTGTGGCTGGTGCTATGGGTTTAGTAAAGTGATGATGTCAATTGAAAAGAAATTTGAAAACCAACTGAACATTGAAGTGTTGAGTGGTGGAATGATACTTCCTGAAAAGCCTGTGCATATAAGCGTTAGTGCCGACTTTATTGACAAAGCGTATAAAATTGTTGAGGAATCTACAGGAATAAAATTTGGCCATGATTATTTATGGCATATTAAAAATCCGAATGACAGTGATTGGTACCCCAACTCCGAAAAGCCTGCAATTGCTTTATGTATTTTTAAATCATATTACCCAGAACGTGTTGCTGAAATTGCTGCTGATTTACAATTTGCATTACATTTCGAAGGAAGAGATCTCACCGATAATGAAGCTTATCGACATTTGCTAGATAAATACAGTATCAATCCTGAAATATTTTATGATAAATTAAACAGTGAAGAATATAAAGAGATGGCTCATTATGAATTCTCATTAGTTAAACAATTAAAGGTTGAAGGATATCCAACTGTTTTTATTCAAACCAAAGAATCTACTTTTCATATGGTGGCAAGAGGATATACTGATGAAGCTGCTATAATAGAAAGAATACAACGGGTTTTAGAAGAGATGAAAAAAGATGTGAAACCGTAACAATTTGCTTTACTGTTCAACATGTTTTTATTTTAAAATTTGATATTGCACTATTAGTCTTCGGGTACTCACAAACAAAAATCACAGCTAAAGTTTATATAGATGGGATTTAATTTTATTCATTCTTTACAATTTACTTTGCAACCGATACCATCCGCCACCGTTATAAACTTCTTCATATCCAGCAGCAATAAGCATAGATTTGGCAGTAGCGCTCCTCATTCCGGATGCACAACAGGTGATAATTGGTTTTTTCTTATCCTTTAGCATATTTATATTTTTTTGTAATTGATCTACAGGAATATTCAATGAGCCTTGAATATGGCCACCAGAATATTCTCCAGTACTTCTCACGTCAAGAATTATAGCGCCGTTTTTTAAAAGTTGTCTGTAATCTGTTTTCGGTCCTATTCCGAACAATTGTTTGATTAGGTTTATCATAATATTTCTTTTTAAAAAATTTAAATATCTATTTATACACCATTTAAAGTTGAATTTAGTGATCTAGAGTAATTAAACATCTACCACTTGCACCGCAAATAAATTTCCAAAATAAAAACCCAAGCATAGTTCCAATTGCATCATTAATGATTGTTAATTTAATTTCGTTAACAAATGTCACAATGTTCATTATGTATATTTTCTTTGTTATCGAATATTTTATTTCCATTGTAATATATTTTCCATCCTACGAACATTGCTTTTCTAAGCGCACGAATTACCCCGAAAAAAATTTTCCTACGAACTAGTAATCCTATCAAATGAGGCTTACATTCAAGGCTTTGGAATAATCTCGTATATCCATTTACCAAAATAAGGATTATTGATTTCTATAAACCTTTCACTTGTTTATAATAATTAATTAGGATAAGCTACCCGAGGAATAAAATCATCCGTTTTCTCTTGCTTTTTCGGAGTCCCAAAATTCTTGAGATTGTAACTGAACGTCAACATAAAAAATTGTTTTAAAACTATATTCTGTGCATCTTCAATGGAAGTATTTGTGATGGTTCTGCTGATACTTTGATTTTGCTTAAGAATATCAAAACAAGATACTTTTAATTCGCCAGTTTTATTTTTAAAAAACTTTTTTCCAATTGAGGCATTCCATAAAATAAAAGACCTGTCAAATCCTTCTGATAAGCCATTATAAATTTGACCAGTAAGATCATTCTGTAAAAACCATCCTTTTTTACTTAACAAATTAAATACAACCGAAACAGTCTGATTGACATAATTATTGTTTGTACTTGTTGTACCAATTGTTCGGGCATTGTTTATTGCGGCATTGTAAGAAATATTATAATCAATGTATTCACTTACGTTACTTACAAAAGCCAATCCCAGATTGTATTGAAAAGTTTTAGTAGTTGTAGTAATTGAATTAATTAGGCCCGGAAGATTTGAATACATAAAAGAGGTGTTCAAATTCACCGTGGTTTTAATGGTCTTTACAGGCAGACTATAATTAAAATAAGATCTAACTATTTTATAACCATCAAGGTTAACAGGTTTTGTGAATTGCGAACCTTTTCTCAAAATAACTCCTTCTTGAATTACCGAATCGTTTGCAGCAAAATACGTTGCGTTTGAAATAAAATCATTTGAACTTTGAAAAAAGATTCCCGTAAAAAGACTTCTGTTGTTTTTTGTATTTGTATAACTGAATCTGCCGCCACCATATTGGGTATAAGATTGTTTAAGTTCGCTGTTCCCGCTACTCACATTTAATGGATTTGTAAGGTTGATTACGTCCTGCAATTGAGCGATGGTTGGATAGATTGTAGATGCTCTGTAAAACATTCTGATGTTACTGTATTTAGAAATCTTCTTTCTCCAGTAACCGTTAGGAAGGAAATTTCTGAATGATTGGTTAACATTAATTACTGTCGGAAGAACTCTGTCACTCTTTAAATTAGTGGTTTGGTAATTTACCCCAAAGGCAATTTGTTCGTCTTTGCTTGGTGTTAGACGATAAGTGATTCCTCCTGTATTCGTAAATATTGTGTTATTGAATTGATTTGATAACACAGAATCAAATTCGGAATAAGTTTGGCCATTGAATCCAAATGTTTGTTGATTGGCATTTGTTTTTTGAACTGAAGGACTATATTCCAACTGTAATTGTCCTTTGCCTTTTTTTCCAAGAGGTTCATTGTAAGTAATCGTTCCGCCGATGGTATTTCCATTTGTTTTATTATCGCTTAATTGTTGTTGTAAAGAATCAGGAATTATCGCATTTCCATTATTGTCAAAATATCTGTATTTTCCGTCATTGGTGTTTTCGCTATAATTTCTGGTAAAAGCAGTATTGAAACCTACAGAGAAAATTCGATTCTTTTTCGCAAAAGAATGCCTGAACATAATGTTGTTCTTAAGATTATAACCATTTCTGTCTTTGATTGATGAAGATCCCGAATTATAAAGTGAATCATCGGTGTTTTTATAGCTATTCACATAAGCCAGAGAAGTAGAATTGTTTTTCTGAAAATTCAAACTGGGAATAATGAAGAGAATATTATTGGTATCAAGTTTATATTCTAGCCTTGCATTTATTCTGTGGTTAAAATTGTCTGATGCTGCATTGCTTTCTTTAAATGTAGTGAGATTGCCTTCAAAAATATTGGTATTGGTTGTGGACAGATTATTGTTTCTGGTTTCATTGAAAAAGTAACTTGCGGTTATGGTTGCTTTTTCGTTCCATTTATCACTGTAGTTAACACCAATGGCGTTAGTAGTATTTATTCCTGAAGCCTGATCAACGGTAAAATTTTCGGAAGGTCCGCCAGGGCCTCTGAAATTCCCCTGAGACATTGGACTTCGTGAAGTATTGCTATTTCCGGAAATGCCTAATAAATCCTGTGAACCAAAATTTTGCTGGTTGATATTATTAAAATTACCTACAAAGGAAAGCCTTCTGTCTTTTTTGAATACACTCACATTGCCTCCGGCAGAATAGGTATTATCAGTTCCGAATCCTGCATATACCCGGCCAAATTGTGCATTATTGATTCCAGCTTTTGTAATAATATTAATCGACTTTTGAGCATTCCCATCATCTATGCCGGTAAGTTGGGCCTGATCACTTAATTTATCAAAAACCTGAACTTTATCAACCACACTAGCAGGGATGTTTTTTAAAGCGGCTGAAGCATCATCACCAAAAAAATCTTTTCCATCAACAGTAACTTTTTTCACCTGTTCGCCATGAGCAGTTATCGTTCCGTTTTTATCAATCGATATTCCAGGCATCTTTTTTACGAGATCTTCAGTAGTTGCATCAGGATTTACTTTGTATTGATTGGCGCTATACTGAGAGGTATCATCTTTTTGAGAAACAGCTGGTGCATTGGCAATGACAGTAACTTCCGAAAGTTCCTTTCCGTCTTTTTCAATGATTATATTACCCAGATTTTTATCGATTCCGTCAACAATAATTGAAATAGACAATTTTTTATAGCCTATAGATGTGATTACAATATCATAATTCCCATTAGCAACATTTTTAAAATTAAATTCGCCACTGGTGTCCGAAACGGCAGACTTTAATACCGCATTGTCATTTTGGTTAATCAACGTTAATGTGGAACCCTTAATTACATTTTTACTGATTTTATCAATTAAGACACCATTGATTTTTACTTGCTGAGCATCACTGACAACGTTCATAAATCCTAAAAAAATCAATAGGGCAATAGTTTTCCTCATATTTTTTCTTTGATAAACTTTCAAGTGTAAAGAAGTTGAAAGCTGTTAAATAATATTTTGCATTTATTTTAATGATAATCAACCTAGAATTATGATTTTAAAGAATTATCTTGCAGACTCAAATTTATTTTGATTATGGAATATAAAAAGTTAGTAGCTGTAACCGGGCTTAGCGGTTTGTTTGAATTAATTTCTTCTAAAGCAGACGGAGGTCTGGTACGTTCTTTAGATGACAAAAGTACCAAATTTGTAAGCAACAGGGCGCATAGTTTTTCTCATTTGGAAAGTATTGAAGTATTTACCAATGGAGAAAATGTAAATCTGTCCGAAGTTTTTACTGCAATGAACGGCAGTACCGTTGCATTGCCTGATGCCAACGATGTGAAGTTGATAAAATCATATTTTGAAAAAGTATATCCTGCAATGGATTTTGAAAGGGTATACGGCAGCGATATGAAAAAAATGATAAAATGGTTTGAAATTCTAAAAAAGAATAACATTGAAATCAAATTATCAGAATTATCAGCTGAAGAAACCCTTAATGATCAGGCTGTAGATAAAAAAACTGCCAATGCTAATAAAACTGCTGCTCCTAAAACAACAGCAGTTAAAAATGCACCAGCAAAAAAAATAAATACTCCAAGAAAAATGGCTTAGTATTAAATCATTTCATTTTAAAACCAAATTTCCGCCTATGGCGGATTTTTTCTATGACATACACAGCAGACATTAAAAAAATCAAACGTAACTATTTACCGGAAAATATTTTAATTACGGATTGGAATGTTATCGAACCTTTTTTTAAAGAATTGTTGGAAAGAGATATTTCCACTACAGAAAATTTAGAAAAATGGCTCAAGGATCAAAGCGAACTGGAAGCTGTAATAAGCGAAGATGCTTGCTGGCGTCAAATTAAAATGACTTGCGATACTAATAATAAAGAACTAGAAGATTCATTTAATTTTTTCTGTCTTCATATACAACCTCAGATCCAGCCTTATGCAGATGCGCTTAATAAAAAATTATTGTCGGCAAATGCACTTAATCAGCTTGATTCAAAAAAATATTTTACTTACTTACGTAGTGTAAAAAAAAGTATCGAACTTTTTAGAGATGAAAACATTCCCCTTCAGGCCGAATCGTCTGTGTTACAACAGCAATACGGGCAGATTACTGGAGCTATGACAATTGATGTAGAAGGAAACACCTACACTTTACAACAGGCAGGAAAGTTTTTGCAAAGTCATGACAGAAATTTAAGAGAACAGGTTTATCATAAAATTCAGCAAAGACGACTTCAGGATAAAGAAAAACTAAATGAGCTCTTTCATAAATTAGTCACCATCAGAAATCAAACTGCAAAAAATGCAGGATTTGAAAGTTATATAGATTATCGATTTAAAGAACTGGGACGTTTCGATTATAAAAAAGAAGATTGTTTTCAATTTCATGATGCTGTCAAACTTTATGTATTACCTCTCGTTAATGAAATTTATAAAAAGAAAAAAATAGCTCTCGGTGTTGATCAATTAAAGCCCTGGGATCTGGAAGCAGAACCTGAAGGCATAGCACCTTTATATCCTTTTAAAACAGGAGAGGAGCTGCTGCAAAAGACAATTGATTGTTTTAAAAAATTAAGTCCATTTTTCGGCGATTGTCTCTCAAAAATGAAAGAACTTAAGCATCTTGATTTGGAAAGTCGTCAGGGAAAAGCTCCTGGAGGCTACAATTGCCCGTTAGCAGAAAGCGGAGCGCCGTTTATTTTCATGAATGCTGCAGGCCAGATGCATGATGTTACCACCATGGTTCATGAAGGTGGTCATGCTGTTCATTCATTTTTATCACATCATCTTGAGTTGAGTGGGTTTAAAGAATATCCGATGGAAATTGCAGAGGTGGCAAGTATGTCAATGGAATTATTTAGTATGGATTATTGGGAAACATTTTTTGAAAACCAATCCGATTTGCAAAGAGCGAAGGAACATCAGCTGGAAAGAGTAATAACTATTTTTCCATGGATTGCAGTAATTGATAAGTTTCAATACTGGCTCTATCAAAATCCTGCTCATACGGATGAAGAAAGAACAAATGCCTGGGTTTCTATATTGAGCGAATTTAAAGACGATGTTATTGATTACAGTGGACTGGAATTATACAGAAGCAATGCATGGCAGCGACAACTGCATTTATTTGAGGTGCCATTTTATTATATTGAATATGGTATAGCGCAACTTGGTGCAATTGGTATGTGGATGCAATACAAGAAAAACAAAAATGCTGCATTAGAAAATTATTGCAATGCGCTTAGTTTAGGTGGAACAAAAACACTTCCTGAATTATATCAAACTGCCGGCCTTGATTTTGATTTCTCTCCGGAAAAAATAAAAGTGTTGATGGAATTTGTTCAATCAGAAATGAAACACTAAAAATGAGGCTACTAATAAACGTTAGCAATTAATTTCTGCAATCATTGCAAATTCCTTTTACAATCATAGCCGTCTGTATTGGATTGAAACCTTTTGGTAATTTTACATCTGGAACAGTTACCTCATCCATGCAAATCGTTTTGTCGCAATCAACACAAATAAAGTGTACATGTTCATCATGATGATGACCGGCTTCACATTTGTCTTTGCAAAGTGCATATAAAATAGTATTGTCAGTTGTGGGTATCTGATGAATGATGCCGTTATCTGTAAATGTTTGTAATGTGCGATACACCGTTACTCGATCAAATGAAACCGAAGTGTTTTTTTCTATATCGGAATGTGCAAGTGCACCCTGAGCATCAAGAAAAAGATCAAGAATTTTTTTTCTTCCTCCTGTTACACTTAGTCCATTTTTTTTTAGAATTATTAAACTCTGTTCCATTGGTCATTAATTCGGGCTGTTACTGAATCCATTTAAAAATCGGGTATGATCTATTTTTTCTTTCATTAATTCAGGAATATCGGCTATTAGTTTTTTAATTTCTTCTTCTATCAAACCGTCATAGATACCTCTTACTCTTCCATACCGGTCAATCAAAGCAAAAAACTGTGTATGTATAAACTGGTCTTCTATTCTTTGTGTACTATCAGATTTTCCATTATCAATCATATAACCCTGACGAGCCATTTTATATAAATCATTTTTATTTCCGGTTAAGAAATACCAGGTTTTATTTTGAATTATTTTTGTTGTATCGGTATTATTATTAACCAGTTTAAATGAACCATCATCATTTTTGTAGATATTGCCACCGAGCATTTTCTTTTCATAAAGCTTTAAAACAGGCACACTGTCTGATTCAGGCATGCAGGTATGTGATAAAATAAGGAAATCAGCATTGTCTTTGAATTCATCATAAATACGTCTCATGTTAACGTTCATTTTTGGACAAATTCCTTTGCAGGAGGTGAAAAAATATTCTGCCACATAAACTTTGTCTTCCGTATTTTTTTGAGATATTTTTTCGCCATTCTGATTAGTAAATTCAAAATTGGGCATTACAGAATTTATTACAGCAAGTTTTGAATCAGTAAATTCATGTTCGTCTTTAATAAAAAGATAAAATACAATCAGTAGCAACAAAAAGAAGCCTACATAAATCATCCATTTTTTATCCTTTATTTTTCCTGTCATATCTGTGCAAAGTTAATCATCATTGAGATGCCATTATTCCAAATGATTAAAAAGATGCAACAATATTGCATTTTGTGTATATTTGCCGTCTGATGAATATTAAATTAAACTGGGATGGTCTTGGAATTGCAACATCAGTGTTATGTGCTATTCATTGTGGAATACTGCCTTTAATAATTCCTGTTCTGCCATTATTGGGTGTTAATATTATTCATAATTCTTTTTTTGAATGGAGTATGATTGCCATTGCTTTTTTTGTTGGAATTTATTCTCTTTATCATGGATACATTAAACATCATCATTCAATAAAACCAGTTATTGTTTTTTTTATTGGTTTTTTCTTTCTTGTTATCAAGCAATTTTCCAGTCATGAAATTATTTTTTTAATAATTGCAGTTATTTTTATTATTTCTGCTCATATCAATAATTTCAGATTGTGTACAAAAAGCAAATGCAATTCTCCTCATCATAAACATTAAATCTTTTTATGAAAATTATTTTTCTGAGTCTCTTTGCTTTATTTTTTACTTCTATTAACTCAACAGCACAATCCAAAACAGAAAAAAAGATTATTGCTATTTTAAAAAAACAGGATGAGTGCTGGAACAGAGGCGATATTGAAGGATTCATGAGTACTTATTGGAAAAATGATTCATTGATGTTTATTGGAAAATCAGGAGTTACTTATGGCTGGCAAAACACCTTGAAAAATTATAAAAAAGGATATCCAGATACAGCATCGATGGGTAAATTGGATTTTACATTAATAGACATAAAAAAAATATCACATCGATATTATCATGTTACCGGTAAATGGCATTTAACGAGAACCATTGGAAATGTACAAGGACATTTCACTTTATTATTAAAGAAAATAAACGGTAGCTGGTTTATTATTTCAGATCACAGCAGCTAATCACAACTTCCATTTTAGTTTCAGGTGTTTAAATAGCAGATAAAAAGTTAAAAGAAAAAACAAATAGTATATTATATTTCCCCAGCTTGGTTTGTTTTCAAAGAATCCATATCCAAGATAAATGCCGGTAAAAACATTTATCATCATCCATAATAATACTTTAGAAATGGTATTAACTATCAATACCAAAAAATCTCTGGTTTCATCTTCCATACTCATGGCTGAAAGTTAAGTTGTTTAGATTAATCAATTAATAATTTTTCAAAGGATGTACTATCTCCATAAAAAACGTTGAAATCAACAAAGTCTCTGATGCCATTCACTCTTCCTCTTTCATTGTGTTGCCAAAAATGCCAGTTTCGCCTAACCCTAGGATTTTTAGATCCTGAATAATGGGCAATCCATAAAGGATAATCTTCAAAACTTCCCAAAAGAAAATCTTCATAAAAATCGGCATTAGTATATATAATGGGCTTTACACCATAATGGCGCTCAATGATATTGAGCCAGTTTTTAATTTTAATTTTTAAATCATTTTCAGAAAGGTCATTTATTTTTTCAACATCTAGAACTGGTGGCAGATCTCCGGGTAACAGTTGAACGGTTTGATAAAAAATTCTTGCCTGGTCAACAGCATTAATTTCTGGAATAAAATAATGATAAGCACCTCTTATGATTCCATTTTCTCGGGCGCCACTCCAATTCCTGAAAAAATACGCATCAACTTTATCATCACCTTGTGTAGCTTTTATAAATGTAAATTTGATCTGAACATTGTTTTTCTTCATTTCTTTTACCATCTTCCAGTTAATGTTCCGCTGATAACGACTAACATCAATTCCATGTATGCCATATCCTTTAGGTAGGTAAATTCCAAAATCTTTATAATAAATTCCAGAATTTGAAAATGATTTTTTGTAAATAATATATCCGATGCCAGTTAAAATAAAAAGACTTGTAAGAAAAACTAATATAGTAATGCTATTTTTTTTTAATCTTACCATAAAGGAATTTTCTGCTTTATTTTCTGTTTGTTACAAATAAATCATGCTGAAATAGGCTTAAATATATTTTATTTTATCTCAATACAAAAAGCTTGTTGTTAAACTATCTCCGCCTTTAATGAATGAAAGTAATGTCTTAAAAACATTTTACAGTACGTTATAAATAATAAATAAAAATTATTCTTATAAATCATAAAAAATTACATTGAAATTCTTCTTCATTTGGATTTCAACTTATTGTTAATTTTAGCAGTAAAAAATATTAATAAAACACTAAAATACAGTCTAATATAAAAATAATAATTAAAGATATAAAGTATAAATACTATTAAAAATGAATTAAAAACTAATTTGAAAGGCAATAATGAATTTCAATCGTCGTTTTGTATGGACCCTATGAGAAATTCGTATGGGGTGCTTTTATATCACCTTATAACCTTTAGAAAAGTTGAAAACATTATTTTTAAAAATTGCCGCTTGTAACCTGTTATTGTTATTTGGGTTTAATATAGTAAAGGCTAATCCCATTACAAATTTAAGCGATACAGGACTAAATGTACAGATGATTGCTCCCGAAGCTACTGAAATTCCGAATATAGTATTAAAAAAAGCCAATGTCGTTTACCCTGAAATATTATGTGGTCATGAAACTCAGTCAATGACATATGTAGAACAATTTTCTGCGAACAGAAAAAAATATTTAACGGTGTTGTATAATCGTGGAAAAGATATTTTTCCAAAAGTAAAATCAATATTTGATGAATACAATATTCCTGAGGAATTTAAGGTATTGATGGCGATTGAAAGTGGATTCAATGCCAATGCGGTTTCACCAGTTGGTGCTGTAGGCTATTGGCAGTTTATGAGCAGCTCTGCAAGAGAATATGGATTAAAAGTGAGAATGAAAATCAGAAACGTAAACTACAGATATACAGCAAAAAGATATGCTTCAAAAAGATACAACTATAGAAATAAAAGATATTTCTATCTAGATGAAAGGAGAGATTTTGTAAAGTCAACACACGCTGCTGCGAAATATTTAAGAGATCGTTGTCGCGAATTAAATAATGATTGGTTGCTTGTTGCGGCCAGTTATAACTGTGGAGTAGGAAATGTAAGAAAAGCGATAAAAAAGTCTGGTGCTGATTGCGCGAGTTTCTGGGATGTACAGCAATTTTTACCAAAAGAAACCAGGAATTATGTAATGAATTTTATTACACTGAATGTGATATTTAAAAACTACGATAATTTCGAACAGAATAATCTTTGTTTTAAAGATGTAATCTGGAAACCCACAAACTTTAATGATAGGATGTGTGAAGATGAGATGAATACTTGCTTGGCGGATGTTCCAAGACTTTAATAAATCGAATTACATTTAAATTGAAATAAATGGCCGTTGCTAACCGGCTTGGATTTTACACCTATATTTTGTTTGTAATGTCTGATTGTAAACAATAAAACATCAGATGAAATGCTAATAAGAGATAGCCTCTTAACAACAGAGAATTCATGTCCCGACGACTCGGGGGACAATAAAGGCTATAACATGTTACCAAAAACAAACAGTTTTAACACATGAAATAGCGTTAATTTTGCCTGTATGCCCAGGCTTAATGTAAATGACTCCATTAATTTAATTAGCAAGCTTAGTCTTGCCAGATTATGGAATGCTATAAAAGTTTACTCAAGTTATCAAATTAGTCGATTTCTTAAAACTCCTGTTCAATGGGGTTTGCCCGTGTCTGTTTCATTTGAACCCACTACCAGTTGTAATCTCCGATGTCCCGAGTGCCCAAGCGGACTAAGATCTTTTTCTCGCCCTACGGGTATGTTGCAAAATGATTTTTTTACAACAACCATTGATGAAATTCATCAACATGTACTTTATCTCATTTTTTATTTTCAGGGAGAACCCTATTTGAATCCTGCTTTTTTGGATATGGTAAAATATGCCAGCGACAAAAAAATATACACAGCAACTTCTACCAATGCTCATTATTTAAATGATGAAGCTGCCAGAAAAACAGTTGAGAGTGGTCTTGATCGCTTGATTATTTCTATTGATGGTACTACACAAGACGTTTATAAAAAATATCGAATTGGAGGAACACTTGAAAAAGTTACCGAAGGTGCAAAAAACATTGTGAAGTGGAGAAAAAAACTAAACAGTAAAACACCATTTATATTTTTTCAGTTTCTGGTGGTTAAACCCAATGAGCATCAAATTGAAGACATTAAAAAGCTGGCTAAAGAAATTGGTGTAGATGAAGTGCGATTTAAAACAGCACAGGTTTATGATTACAAAGATGATCCCAATCAATTAATTCCTGAGAACGAAAAATTCAGCAGGTATAAAAAAAATCCTGATGGAACACACCGCCTCAAAAATAAATTAGCTAATCGTTGCTGGAAATTATGGCATGCCAATGTAATAACCTGGGATGGCTTGGTTGTGCCTTGTTGTTTTGATAAGGATGCAGCACATCAGTTAGGAAATTTAAAAGGTCAATCTTTTTCGGAGATATGGAAAAATGATAACTATAAACAATTCAGAAAAGAGCTGATGAATAGCCGGAAGAATATTGATATTTGTGCTAATTGCAGCGAAGGTGTTTCTGTTTGGGAAGAGTGATAATTTATTTCAGTGCGCAATCAATTTTTATTTAAAGAAATCCATCATCTTTACAACTTATGAAAAAGCAATAAAAATTTTAAATTAATTCTGTTGGCATGGCTCAAAATCAATTTAATGAAAAACTCAGACAGATTACTTTGCTGCTACTGATTATAGTTATTGTTGTGCTTTTAGTTTCTGAGTTAACCATTTTTATTCCAGGATTTCTTGGCGGCATTACCCTTTATATATTAAGCCGTTCATTATTTCATAAGTTAGTTGAAAAGAATAATTGGAAGACAGGGTTGACTGCATTTCTTTTCATTTTTGCATTTCTAATTATCATTGCCATTCCTTTATATCTTAGTATAGAATTGATAACTCCAAAAATAAAATCTATTTCGGCTCAGCAGGACAAGTTGATACAGGGATTTCAGATCATTTCCCAAAAGATAGAAAAATCCACAGGACTGTCTTTATTTACCAATGAAAATGCAACATCAATTGCTAAAAAAATATCTACATTTATTCCTCAGCTCCTCAATACCACTGCAGTGATGTTAACCAACATGCTCATGATGTTTTTTCTTTATTATTATCTGTTAACAGGAGGCAGTAAAACAGAATCTTATCTCGGAAGAATCATTCCGCTGAAAAGTGAAAATATTACTTTGCTGGCAGAAGAAACAAAAATGATGGTAATTGCCAATGCACTTGGAATACCGGTAATATGCATTATTCAGGGCCTCTTTGCGGCTTTGGGTTATTGGATTTTTGGAGTATCCGACTGGGCTTTATGGGGATTCCTTACCGGACTTTTTGCTTTTTTTCCCTTGGTAGGAACTATGATTATCTGGGTTCCATTAGTGGCTTATATGTATGCAACAGGGCATGATATCGCTGCAATTGAACTCACTTTTTATAGTGTGATTGTTACAGGTAATGTTGATTATGTTTCTAGGATAACCCTGATGAAAAAAATGGGCGATGTACATCCGTTAATTACTGTTTTGGGTGTAATTGTTGGGTTGAATCTATTTGGATTTGTAGGATTGATTTTTGGTCCCTTGCTGGTTAGTTACTTTATTGTTCTTGTAAAAATATACGTCAACGAATTTGTGTTCATCAAACCTTCTGATCAAAATACCAATGCTTCATAATTTCTTATTTTTTTCTGTTTTTTGTTAAATATATTTATTTAAAAAATTTAGTGATTATAATAAAAAAAATAACCCGTTACTTTATACCATTGTATTTAGAGATTTATCCACACATGAAAAATAAAAAAACAAAATCCAAACTCCACTTTCACTTCTCATTTTTCATTTTCATTTCTCTTTTTTTTTACACTGATCTTTATGCTCAAAAGGATTCTGTAAAATCAGAAATGAGAGCTGTATGGGTTGCTACTGTTGATAATATCGACTGGCCCGACACACCCAGCATTAATAGTCAGGAGCAAAAAGATGCTTTTCTAAGATTGCTGGATGTACATCAATGTAATGGAATCAATACTATTATTGTTCAGGTTAGACCTTCATCGGATGCATTTTATCCTTCACCTTATGAACCTTGGAGCCAATGGCTGACGGGGATACAAGGGCAAGCCCCAATACCTTATTATGATCCACTTGAGTTTATGATTTCCGAATCACATAAGCGCGGCATGGAGTTTCATGCATGGATAAATCCTTACAGAGCCGTTCACCATATTTCAAAATCTTCAATTACAGATAATCATATCACCAATCAACATCCCGATTGGTTTATTGATTACGGAGAAAAAAAATATTTTGATCCCGGAAATAAAGAAGCTCAACAATATGTAGTAGATGTAGTAAAAGATATTGTAAAAAGATACAAAATAGATGCCGTGCATATTGATGATTATTTCTACCCGTATCCCATTCCAAATTTAAAATTCTCTGACGAAAAATCATTTGAATGTTATGGCCAAAACATGAAACTAGATGACTGGAGAAGAAGCAATATTGATTCTATCATTTTTAAATTATACACCTCAATAAAAACACTGAATATAAATTGTCAATTTGGAGTAAGTCCATTTGGTGTATGGAGAAATTCCGACAGAGATCCCCGGGGAAGCCATACCAGAGCGGGTCCTACCGACTATGATTATCTTTATGCGGATATTTTGTTGTGGTTAAAAAAAGGATGGATTGATTATGTAGCTCCTCAATTATATTGGGAGATGGGAAGTAAAAGAGTACCATTTAATGTGGTCATCGATTGGTGGAGCAAAAATACTTGTGGTAAAAATTGTTATATAGGTCTTGGTGTTTACAGAGCAGGATCGAATAAAGCATGGAGTAATAAAAATGAACTCCC
Source organism: Chitinophagaceae bacterium (assembly GCA_947446585.1). Classification (GTDB taxonomy): domain Bacteria; phylum Bacteroidota; class Bacteroidia; order Chitinophagales; family Chitinophagaceae; genus Ferruginibacter. The sequence goes on from CANFGZ010000006.1 coordinate 29,288, forward strand.
TTTGCAAATCAAAAAAATCAGAAACACGCCAAATATCCAGGGCATGATGTTTTACAGCAGCAGGTCATTAGAAAAAAATCTTAATGGATGGGGCGACAGTCTCAGGTTGAATTATTTTAAAAACGCTGCGCCCATTCCCAAAATTAAGTAATCAATTTTATTGAATTAGCGATGAGCCTTTCTTTCCTTCGAGCCAGTTACAATAAGCTAAACTGCCGATTCTGATTCTTAGCGGAATTTTTGTGGTCTTTTCAAATGCCCATTCTTTCTTACATACAAAGCCTAGTTGTTTTACAAAAAAATCGCTGGGGATGAATGTGGAATTCTGAAAAACACTTTTTTTATTCAGCAATTCATTGTTTTTATTTTCAACGCAGTGGGGTATAAAATAAATATTATTTTGGGTAAAAGCAATCTTCCCCACAAAAATCATGCAAAAAAATAAAAATAACAGTTTTTCTTTCATTTTAAGGAAATCAATAGTGTAAATTTACGCTATAATACCAGAAAGACATGGTGTTACACTATTGTTTATGAGTAATAAAAAAAGTCTTTAGGAATGGCACTTCACCAAGGTTTACAGCACAAGTTGCTACAGAAACTAAGCCCTCAGCAAATTCAGCTTATGAAATTGTTGCAGATTCCTACAGCCCAGCTTGAAGATAGAATTAAAGAGGAAATGGAAGAAAACCCTGCATTGGAGCAGGTAGAAGAAGGTCATGAGGATGAATTTGATTTAAAAGATGAATTCACAGAAACCGGAGATGAAGATTTTGAACTTGATGGTAGTGAATCAGAATATGAAAACATCGACATCAGTGATTATGTTCATGAGGGTGATGATGATGTTGGTGATTATAAATTGCGCGACGATAATTATCCTGAAGCAGATGAAGGACGCGATATTCCGCACAAAGTGGAGGTTAGTTTTAATGAGCTTATGATTCAGCAACTGGGCTTGCTTAAACTCAATGATAAAGAACAAAAAATTGCTGAGCAGATCATTGGCAGTTTGGATGATGATGGATATTTAAGAAGAGAAATAAATTCGATTATCGACGATTTGGCTTTTCGTCAGAATATAGAAGCCAATGAAAAACAGATTCAGAAAATTATTGTATTGGTTCAGGAATTTGATCCTGCAGGAGTAGGCGCAAAAAATCTACAGGAGTGCTTATTAATTCAACTCAGAAGATCATCAGATAAAAATCAGGATACATCACTGGCAATAAAAGTACTGGAAAAATATTTCGAAGAATTTACCAAAAAACATTATGAAAAAATTCAGAAAGGATTGAATATTTCTGATGAACAACTCCGAATTATTATCAGTCAGATTGTAAAATTAAATCCGAAGCCTGGAATGCTTTCCTATGATTCGGGAAGTGGTGAGAATTATATCACCCCTGATTTTTTTATAAATAACAATGCCGGAAAATTAGAGCTTTCTCTTAATGGAAAAAATGCACCAGACCTCAGAGTTAGTGAAGGATATCGGGAGATGCTCACAGAATATGACAAGGGAAGTAAAAAAGATAAACGTCAGAAAGAAGCCGTTTTATTCATCAAACAAAAACTGGATTCTGCGAAATGGTTTATTGATGCTATAAAACAGCGACAAAATACTTTGCTCAATACAATGGAAGCGATTATGAATTATCAGCATTCTTTTTTTATCACCGGTGATGAAACCGAATTAAAACCGATGATTCTTAAAGATGTTGCGGAAAAAACAGATCTTGATATTTCAACAGTGAGTAGAGTGGCAAACAGTAAATTTGTACAAACAGAATTTGGAACTTACCGGCTTAAATATTTCTTCAGTGAAAGTTTACAAACAGAATCCGGAGAAGAAGTAAGTACTCGGGAAGTGAAAAAAATATTATCAGATATTATTAACGAGGAAAGCAAAAAAAATCCGCACAGTGATGAAAAGCTTACTGATATGTTGCAGGAAAAAGGATACAATATAGCCCGTCGTACCGTAGCAAAATATCGCGAACAATTGAATATACCTGTAGCGAGATTAAGAAAAACTTTATAAAATCATAAATGATATGAATGAATTGGAGGGTAATGCAATTAAAACAACAGAGATTAGTTTCAATTGGGCAACGAAATTTTTCGCAAAAATAAATTCTTATCTTTTTCACCCGCTATTTATTCCCCTTTATGTTACCTTCTTTTTATTGTATATACACCCAATGGCGTTTATAGGTTTTTCTGATTTGAATAAAATGCAGGTAATTCTGATTGTTTCAATTAATGTTTTATTTTTTCCTTTAATAAGTGTGTTGCTTTTAAAAGCAGTTGGTTTTATTGATTCTATTTACCTGAGAACTCAAAAAGACCGCATTATTCCTTACATGGCTTGTGGGATATTTTTCTTTTGGGCATTTAATGTTTTCAAACAGCAAACACAATACCCAACAATATTTGTGGTTTATTTGCTTGGTCTTTTTCTGGCTTCTTCTGCCGCTTTAATTGCAAATATTTATTTCAAGGTAAGTATGCATGCTATTGGAATGGGAGGTTGGCTGGGATTATTTTTGCTGATATGTTATAGTCAAAATATATTGATGACATGGCCTTTGTTCTTAGTATTGTTATTAACAGGAATGGTTTGTACTTCAAGGATGATTCTTAAAAGTCATACTCCATTGGATATTTATGCCGGGTTGTTTATAGGCATTGTTACACAAATGATTTCATTTTATTTTTTAGGATAAAATAGTCAAAAAAATTCTAGTAATTAACCGCTAATGATTGCCCCATAATATTAAAAACAATCCTGTCATCTACAATTAAACTTGCTGAACCGAAAACTTTTTTCAGTTCATTTAAATCATTAAAATTGCAGGGTAATTTACTTTTTCAGCAAGTCTCCCAAAGGGGACTTTGCGTAATGCCAAATCCATTTCTGTTCTTTGTAGCGATCTCTCTTGAAAGGTACGTTGCGTTGGAAGGAGATTTGGTTAAAAGGTTCAAAAGGTTCAATTGGTAGAACTTAAATGAATCCCTCATCTCCAATTCATACAAAAGTAGAAGCCCCGTCCAATATCGGGGCTTCTGGGTGTCCTGTAGTGCCTAACAAAAAATTATTACCATCTGCCTTTTAAAATACAGGAATTATTAATATTATTCATCAAAAATGAGAGGAAATATTAGCGTCTAAATCTGCGTGGTTTCTGTGTGTAAAAATTACCCGCTGTATTGTGTTTTTCTGGCCTCATCTGCTTTTCATTGTTGTAGTATATAAGCGTTTTTGAGTCGATTTTATTGTGTATTCTATTGATAATTAAGTAAAAGTACTTTGAATAGCATTTCAGAAAATACATACCGAAGCTTAATAAAACCCAGCATTATCAATCTATATTATAAATAAAAATACAGCGAAACACCAAAAAAATTTATGGCCTGATTTCTATGATTCCTCTTACCAAAGGATGTTGAAGAGAATGATAACTGATAATGCCTACCGTATCTTTTTTATATATGAAGAAGTTCGCGGGAGCGATAAGTGGAGTATTTAATGAATTGCAATTGTCTGAAACCATGTTTTGGCTTATACTGGAAAGGTTTACAAATGTAACAGTAGATCCTAATGCCACTTTAAGATAAGCAGGCGAAACCGAATCATCCAGTATTTTAATATAATGAGTAGGAAGTGCGCCACCAGAGCCAGTGGAATTAGCGCTTTCTTTGGAACAGGAAATATAAAACAGGCCTGCAAAACAAAGTAAATAAATCAGCCGCATTGATTTATAATTCATGAAAGGTTCAATTATTAGGCGACAAAATACAAAAAATTTCAGATAAACGAAACATATTTACCTTTCCAAGTCTCATTCAAGAGTATAAAATCAGCTTGTTTACTAAAAAAGGTTTTTTATGAAGTACAATAACATTTAAGCACAGCGTGAACAAATATTTCTTCATTGTCAATAATCCCAATAATGCTATTCGTACATTTGCGTTATGCCCAAGTATTTAGATGAATTGAATGAACCGCAACGTAATGCGGTGCTGCATAAAGACGGCCCGATTATGATTATTGCAGGTGCTGGAAGTGGAAAAACAAAAGTTATTACTACCCGTATTGCCCATTTGATGTCGGGCGGTGTTGATCCTTTTAATATTCTTGCACTCACGTTTACCAATAAGGCTGCGGCCGAAATGAAAGAGCGTATTCAGAAAATCCTCGGCAGCAATGAAGCCAGGAATTTATATATAGGAACCTTTCACAGCGTTTTTGCACGCATCTTAAGAGGGGAAGCTCCTAAGCTTGGCTATCCGCAAAATTTTACTATTTATGATGCTGATGATGCAAAGTCGGTTATCAAAACAATTGTAAGAGAAATGAATCTCGATGAGAAACAGTATAAACCAAATATTGTTCTCAATAGAATTTCATTTGCCAAAAATGCACTCGTAGGTGCTGATGAATATGCCAATGATTATTTATTGCAACAGGAAGATGCTAAATCAAACAGACCCGAAATAGGAGCCATTTACAGAGCATACAGCAATCGGTGTTTTAAAAATGGTGCCATGGATTTTGATGACCTCTTATTCAAAATGTATATTTTGCTCAGTAGTTTTCCTGAATCCCTCCATAAGTTTCAGCATAAGTTTAAATATATCATGATTGATGAGTATCAGGATACCAATGTGGCTCAGTATGAAATTGTGAAATTACTTGGTGCAATGCACGAGAACGTATGTGTGGTTGGTGATGATGCACAAAGTATTTACAGCTTCAGGGGTGCAACAATTCAAAATATTTTACAATTTCAAAAAGATTACGATGAAATTGTAGTGGTGAAGCTGG
>CANFGZ010000007.1 GCA_947446585.1 Chitinophagaceae bacterium
GAAGGCTCCGCAATGGCTAAACTTAAATTCAACTACAGGTTTATTATCGGGAATAGTACCATCAGTTAATATTATACCAATTAGAGACACTATAAGTTTTAAGGTGGAAGATAGCCTGGGAAGATTTATTATTTATAACGACATTTTAATTAAGAAAAGAACATTGCCTTATTTCTTTACTATGTTCAGTGATAGTCAAACGGTTTATTTTCTTCCGTTCTTTTCTAATTCCATACAAAGCATAAATCAACTCAGTAAAAATTATTTTTATTTTAATAACTCATCATTTTTGATTGACGAATTAAGTATTTTAAATAATTCAATCATAAAATTAAAATTAAATGTGCCATTAACAACAACAGATTCTATTGGCTATAATGGAATGAATGAATTGTATCCTATAAAATATACTAACGGAGAAAAAATTGAAAACTTTGGATTAACAGATATAAATCTAAGTGGTGTAAAAACAGGTTTTGCTATAGCGGGTATGATTAGATTTAACTCGGAAACAAGAAAGTTTGAATATTTTAATGGGCTTACTTGGGTGAATATGAACCAGTAAAAAATAAACGAAGAAAACTTTTCGGCTACAAGAGTTAAATATAATAATTAACGATGTGGTCATTTAAAAGCAATAAATAATTACGCATGAAATGCCCATAAGAGAAATCCTCTTACCAGCCGAGGATAGCCTGCCCCGAAATTTCGGGGAGTATTCAAGGGCATAACATGTGGCAATAATGTAAAATAAAAATATACACATGAAAAAACAATGGTTTATTTTGATTGTATTCATTGGATTGAGTTTTTCTACTCTGGCTCAGGTAAAAATTGGCGACAATCTGTCAACAGTTTCACCGGGTTCAATTTTAGAATTGGAAAGCACCAATAAAGCGTTGACGCTGCCAAGACTGACAACGGTTCAAATGCAGGCCATTCCATCACCTTTGAGTGGAATGATTGTATTTAATACCGACAGTAATTGCATTTATTTATACAAGAACAATAATTTATGGTCGAGTATTTCTACCAGTACAACTGTTGTTTCAAATAACAATTTGGCATGGCCTTATCAATCCAACAATTTAACAGTTGGGACTGCCGGAAATGGTCAGGGTATTATTTCTACAAGTGGATCAGGGCTTACAGCAAGTGGAGTTTATAGTCATGCTGAAGGAAAATTTAATGTTGCTTCCGGAAATTACTCATGGAGTTCGGGATATTCGGATACGGCTAGTGGTTTGGGCTCGGCGGTAATGGGATATCAGAATAAAACTACAGGCGTGTATAGTTTTGGAACTGGGTTTAAAAATATCGCAGCGGCTCAGTCGTCAGTTGTATTTGGACAGGAAAACAATGATACGGGTTGGGCATCAATGGTGATGGGTTTAAAAAATAAGATATTCAGCAGTGTATCTTACAGTAATGTGTTAGGTTATGCTAATGAAATCAGATCAGGAAATTCTAACAACACCCTGGGTGAGTCAAACATAATAAATGCTGGAACATCAAACATTGCTTTGGGTTATGGAAATATAGTTTCTGGCAGTTATAATCAGCTATTTGGTAAGAATAATAAAATTCTTGCAGGGAGTGGAAATATTGAAGGTGGTGATAATAATACTATAAAATCCGGACTATCAAATTCGTTATTCGGTTATAACAATACTGCAGACGGAAATTATCTGACTGCGTTAGGAAAAGAAAATTCAGTGTATTACCAATCTTCTGTTGCATTAGGTCAGTTGAATAAAGACAGCGGCTATTGTTCAGTGGCAGGGGGGCATTCAAATATTATTGAAAAATCGGTACAGTATAGTTCATGTTTCGGTTATAATAATGTAAGTACAAGAAACTTGAGTATTACAGGAGCTGCTCCCGGATCAGCCACATTTAGTGCAGGATCAAGCAATTTTAATTCCGGATATGGCTCAATGGCATTAGGTGGATTTAATCGGTCTACAAATTTTTATAGTATAGCCGGAAATTACAACACCATTTCAAATGGGTTTTCAATGAGCGCCTTCGGACATTATAATGATACTATCACATCTGCACAAACTACAAATTTTAATCCTCAGGAGATATTATTTGCTATAGGCAACGGAACAGGAAATACGAATAGAAGAAATAGCTTTACAATGATGAGAAATGGGTTTACAACAATAAATACCAGTGCTCAAAATGGTAGCAATGTTCCAAGGGCAGAACTGGATATTAAAGGTACCGGGGCTATAATAGTTCCTGTGGGAACAACAGCACAGCGCCCGATTAGTCCTGTGGAAGGAATGATACGATTTTGCACCGACTGTCCCGGAGGACCCGTTTTACAAGGATTTGACGGGGTTAACTGGATCAATTTGTAGAAATTTGATAAAATTAATTTGATTATTTTTTTAATTAAAAACAAAGTTTTCTATTGGGCAAAAAATTTGCACTGTTTAAAATTCATGATTTCCAAAGTTTGTATCTAAATGGCTGAACACAAAAAACGCATCGTAAAAAACTTTATTTCTTTATCTATTGTTCAGGGTCTTTCTATTTTATTTCCACTGATTATTTTTCCATATTTATTGCGTGTATTGGGCGTAGAAGGTTTTGGTGTATTTACGCTCATTCAGGCAGTGATTATGTATGTTGACTTGCTGGTTACTTTTGGATTTGGTTTAACCGCCACAAAAGCTATTGCAAAAAATATTTCCAATGAAACCAATACTCATCATATTATCAGTTCTGTTTTTTTTATAAAAATAATTCTCTTGGCTATTCCGACCTTTTTGTTTTTGATTGGCGCTATTTTTATACCTTTTTTTAGAGATAATTTTTCTTTTATACTCATATCAGAGTTGTATGTTATTGGGAACATGCTTTTTCCCGATTGGTATTTTCAGGGCATACAAAAAATGCGCACTATTACTATTGTAACTTTTATTTCTAAATGTATTTCTTTCATATTGATTATTTCATTTGTAAAAAACAAAACCGACATTGGCTATGCGATCAGCGCTATTGCTATTGGTAATTTTATTGCCGGCCTTTTTGGTTTTATTATGCTGATGAGAACTGTTTCTCTTAAAATAAAGCGGGCTCCAAAGAGATTTATTATGGCCTTTTTTAAGGAAAGCGGATATGTTTTCTCAAGCCTTATTTTAGTGCCTTTATATTCTACTGTAAATTTATTTATTTTACAATTTTTTACTAATCCGCTCATGGTGGGCTATTATGCTATTTCAGAAAAAATATTCAATGCAATAAGCATGATTACTTCTGTTGCCAACAGAACATTTTATCCTTATTTAAGTCAGCTGTACAGAACTTCGGTAATGAATTTTAAAATTAATGTCAACAAGATTTCGATGTTGTTTTTGATGGCCTTTTCACTATTTGCTGTTTTACAATTTGGGTTTGCCGGATTTATTGTAAGTGTTCTCAGTGGAAATCATGATATAAAAGATATCAGTTACGCAGTAGATATTTTGAAAATCATGAGTATTGCCGTTTTGTTTTCTCCTTTTGGCTCTTATTATTTTCAGTTATTGATTATTCAGGGAAGAAAAAAAACAGCTGTTAAAAATATCTTTTCTGTGGTCATTATCAATTTAATTTCTGCAAGCACCCTTGCCTATTTATATGGAGGAAAAGGAATGGCTATTAATTTATGTATGATTGTTTTCTTCATTGCTTTGTTTAATTTCATTTCTTATCACAAAAAAGTACTCGTTAATAAAATTCTGTAATTGAGCTAAACAGAATAACATTATTTTTGCGTACAAATATTTTTAAAAACGTCTTTGATAAGAAATAGATAAACCGATAGCTAAGATGAGTAATGAATACAAGCCACATAACTTGAACTGGACAGATGAAAAAGTAGAACGATTCTGGAATTTCAGAAACAACTATAAGCCCTATGATAACACCTGGTTTACACTTCAGGCCGGTCCGGCTGTTTTGAATTTAGCGAATTCCAAATCAAAAATAAAAGGAAAAGTGCTGGATTATGGAACCGGTAAAGGATATTTAGTTGAACATTTGTTATCAAACTATTCATCTGCTCAGATATACGCCTGTGATTTTACAGAAAGCCTGGCGCTGGAAACCAACACAAAAAATAAGAATAGCCCATCTTTTAAAGGCTGCAGGCATTTAACAAATCTTCCTTCTGAATATGAAGATAATTTTTTTGACACTGTTTTTTTAATTGAAACCATTGAACATCTTACCGATAATTATCTTCATTCGACTTTGAAAGAAATACATCGTATTCTAAAACCCGGAGGAACTATAGTAGTGACTACTCCTAATGATGAAGATCTTGAAAAAACTTATGTGCATTGTGCAGATTGCGGCGCTACATTTCATCACATGCAGCATATCAGAAGCTGGAATGAAAAAAATATTTGTACTTTAATGAATCAATTTTCTTTTCAAATAAAATTTTGTAAAGGCATAAATATGCAGTGGTATGGAAAAAATGGTATGTTGCATAAAATAATAGACAACTTGAAAAATGCATTTCGTGTTTCAAAAAATGCAAATCTTGTTTATATTGGAACAAAATAATTTTAAGCATTTATTATAAACGTTTTGGAAAATCAAACAAAAAAAATAAAAATTTTAATTGCAGTCCCTTCACTTGAATGTGGTGGTCTGGAAAGGAATGTAGTAAGCATTTGTAATTATATCAATAATGGCAAGTATGAAACTACACTGGTTATCGTAAATAATGAAAACCCTTTTTATACGGTCACCAATTTATCTGTTGATGTCATTAACCTTAAAAAGAAAAAAGTCAGTTCTTCAATTCCAGATTTTCTTAAAATTATCAAAACAAAAAAACCAGATATCATTCTTACTGCAGCCAATCATTTGAATTTGCTATTTGCTGTTACAAAATGGATGTTCCCACCAAAAATAAAATTTATTGCACGAGAGTCAAGTATTGTAAGTATAAATGCTAAAAGAAATAAATTCCCCTTTTTATTCCAATTGTTACTGAAGAAATTCTATCGGAAATTTGATCAAATAGTTTGTCAGTCGGAATTTATGAGAAACGATTTAATTAAACATTATCATATTCCTGAAGCAAATATTAAAGTCATTAACAATGCTGTTCTTTTGCCTGATTACAAATTAACCGCAGATACCTCGGCCGATCACATTCATCAATATATTACTGTTGCCAGACTATCTGAAGAGAAAGGAATAGATAGGATTATTCGTTCATTAAAGCTGACGAAAAAAAAATTCCACTATACAATTATTGGTGACGGTCCTTTAAAGAATACTTTGAAAGCACTGGTTAAACAATTAAACATGGAGGATCAGGTTACTTTTTTCGGTCCTTCAGCACTTCCTTACAAAGTTATTTATAATCCTGATTTATTTTTATTTGGATCTCATTTCGAAGGATTCCCTAATGTTTTATTAGAAGCAAATGCCTTAGGCATACCTGTTGTTTCATTTAAGGCGCCCGGAGGAATAGCCGAAGTAATTGCTGATTTTAAAAACGGCATTTTGGTAGAAAATGATAACGAGCCCGCATTTGCAACAGCTGTTGATAAAGCCGTTGATTTTCCATTTGATCGAAAGAAAATACAGTTAGACACCATTGAATACTATAGCCCCAATAAAATCAAATTGCAATGGGAATCAGTTTTCATTTCTGTTTTTTCAAACTAAGAAAACTTATTACTTATTTTTACTGATATTTGCACTCGCCCTATCATTAGGACGTTATTTCATAAATGAAGCCAAAACTATTAATTTTTATTAACTCGCTTAATTTAGGAGGGGCCGAACGGGTTGTTTCTCATTTATTACGCCATTTAAATGATGATTTTGAAATCCACCTGGCCATGTACAGCAACCAGATTGATTATGATATTCCTAAAGCTATTCCTGTTTTTGATCTTGGACAACCACTTGATGAAAACCCGCTTTCCATTTTTTTAAAACTTCCCTATTTATCTTACAAAATCTATAAGTATTGTAAACAGCATAAGATAACGACTTCAGTTGCTTTTTTAAATCGTCCTTGTTACATTAATGCATTGATGAGAACATTATGGAGATTTAAAGGCACCGTGATTATGTGTGAACGAACCCATCAAACAACTGTTCTTGCTTCTAATTCATGGTTTTTCAGAAAAGTGACTACTAAAATGGTTTCTTTTTCTTACAAAAGAGCCGACTTGGTTCTGGTAAATTCTTATGCTTCCAAACAAGATCTTCAGGAAAACTTTTATGTAAAAAAACCAATGCAGGTAATTTATAATCCTGTAGATATTGCAACAATAAAAAAACAAGCACTTGAACCTTGCAATATTGATTTCGAAAAAAATTGTTTTTATTTTATTTCGGTTGGAGGTTTCAGAAGAGAGAAAAACATCAACTTTTTATTGGACGCATTTTTTATTATCAAACATCTGCCGGTAAAATTAATTCTTGTTGGCTCTGGAACACAAAAAGAAGATCTTGAAAAAAAGGTAGTTGATTTAGGAATGAAAAATCAGGTCATATTTACTGGGTACGATAATAATCCATTTAAGTATGTAAGTCGAAGTAATTGTTATGTACTCGCTTCTTACGTTGAAGGGTTTCCAAATGTACTGCTGGAAGCACTGGCCTGTGAAAAACCTATCATCTCTACAGATTGTAAATCGGGCCCCAGAGAATTGCTGGCTCCTGGCACTGATTTGCATTACTCGGCCAAAAGCAGCTATGAAATTGCCGAATATGGAATCCTTACTCCTGTTAATGATGTTGCAAATCTATCTGCTGCAATGAGAAAAATGTATGATGATGAAAAGTTGCGGAAACAATTTGAATCTAAAGCGTTAGAAAGAGCATCACATTTTGATGTTAGTGAAATTATTCAGTTTTTTCATGTGGCGTTTTCTGGTCTATAAATTTCTTTTTATACAGAATTAATAAAATCCCTGCAAGGTAGAAGGTAACAATAGGAATACGATATCTCCCTAGTGTTCCAAAATTAGAAGTAGAAAGTCCAATTATACCGGCAAATAGTATAGAAAAAGCAATAAACAGAAATACAAAAGGATCATTGAAAATTGTTTTGAAAAACCTAAAAATTCCCGTTTTTAATAAAACCCATAAAGTTATCAGCAACAAAATCAAACTCTCCATTGCTGCAAAAATCATAAGAAAATTTTTAGATTCCCAGATGTATGGCCGAAATAAAGTAGCATTTATTCCTGTTGGCATTTTTTTAATAAAGCCACTCATTGTGGGTTCAAAAGTGCCAATATCAAATAAAGAGCCACCACTGAATTCTTCTGATGCAAAATAAGATCGTTGCTGTTCTTTAATATTGTCAAAAAGTTTTTCGATAGCAAATCTTCCAAGAAACTCATCAATTGGAGCTGCATTTAAATTATAAAAAAGGATTAATATTAAAATCAATAACGGAAAAAACAACCTTCTGAAAAAAATATTTTTTATTTTATTTACCAGCTTCATAACAAGAAAAATAATATAAGGAACTAAAAAAGCTAAAATGATATATGCTTTTATTTCAAAAACTAACATTGCGCAAATTATCATAATGATAATGTAACGGATTTTAATTTTATGATTGATAAAAAGTTGATTGTTGCAATAAATCAGCCATCCCATTGAGGCAATACATAGGGTGTCTTTCAAAATTCCTGATCCATAAATAGTAACTGTTGGAAAAAAAAGTACCACCAAAGAAATCAGTTTATCCCATTTAGGCATCAGCATTGTAAAGGCTTCAAACATTTTAAACATACCCGAGTAGGCGATAGTTGCAAAAAGCATACTTGTGGTAACAAACCTGAAAAAAGATAAATTGCCTAAAATAAAAGTTATCCTTTCCAGAAACCATCCTTGTGCGGCACTTATACTTTCCAGACTGTATTTATCGGCCAGATAAAATTCATTTTTGAAAAGAATATTAAAATCTTCTTTCCGGATATTTATTAAATGCTTAACGTAAAGAGCATTTTTAAAATAATACATAGTATCTCCAACACCCCAGTAATAATAAATTAGCAAACAGTAAAGAATGGTACAGGCAATCTTAAATACAAATCCTTTGATGAGATATTTTTGATAAAGCGGATTTTCTTTGTTTATTTTCTTAATAATCAACATAAAAAAATACAACACTAAAAAGTACAGCGGTACTAATATTAAGTCTTGCAGGCTTATGTAGTCTTTATACATTATAAAAAATAAAATTGGCAACAAGATACTTTAAAAAACAAAGCTATTCGCTATAACCATCAGAAGAAGGATAATGATTTTATCCCGGCAACAGCCAATTTCTTTACAAATTATTGCAATGTTTTTCTTTTCTTTGCAAATCGACATTCTGTTCTAAAATATTTAATTACATGGGTATCACACATTCTATATTAATTACCGGCGGGGCAGGGTTTATCGGCTCTCATCTCACCAGATTATTTGTAACTAAGTATCCGGAATATACCATTGTAAATTTAGATGAACTTACTTATGCCGGCAATCTCGAAAATCTGAACGATATAGAAAATCATTCTAATTACACTTTTGTAAAAGGAGATATAAATGATGCCAGTTTATTAAAGTCTTTGTTTGATAAATTTCAGTTTACTGCAATCATACATTGTGCCGCAGAAAGTCATGTAGATCGTTCGATAACAGATCCTCTGGCTTTTGTAAAAACAAATGTGCTGGGAACTGTAAATTTATTGCACGTTGCTAAAGAGCATTGGAAAAACGATTTGGAGCATAAAATCTTTTATCACATTTCAACAGATGAGGTATATGGTTCTCTTGGAAGCGAAGGATTTTTTACCGAAGAAACTGCTTATGATCCACGCAGCCCATACTCAGCTTCTAAAGCCTCTTCTGATCATTTTGTAAGAGCCTTTCACCATACTTACAAATTACCGGTAAAAATTTCCAACTGCTCTAATAATTATGGACCTTTTCATTTTCCCGAAAAATTGATTCCTCTTTGTATCCATAATATCATCAACAACAAGCCTCTTCCCATTTATGGAAAAGGAGAAAATATAAGAGACTGGCTTTTTGTTGAAGATCATGTTCGGGCTATCGATACTATTTTTCATCATGGAAAAATTGGCGAAACATATAATATTGGCGGTCACAACGAGTGGACAAATATTGCTTTAGTACTCGAACTCTGCAAACAAATGGATATCAAACTGGGTAGAGCTGCCGGTACAAGCGAACAACTGATCACTTATGTAAAAGACAGAGCCGGACATGATTTGCGTTATGCAATTGATGCTACTAAATTAAAGAATGAGCTGGGCTGGATGCCTTCTTTACAATTTGAAGAGGGACTTTCTAAAACCATAGACTGGTATCTTTCAAATAGCGATTGGCTGAACAATGTTACCAGCGGCGAATATCAGCAGTATTATAAGGGGATGTACGGTTAAATTAAAAGTCAAAATTAAAAAGTAATAAAATCGGCATTAGAAGTTTATTGTTTAAATCGCTTCGCTCGTTTAAGGTTAAATTTCTATCACCAAACCCCAAACGCCAAACAACAAACCCCAAACAACAAACAACAAACAACAAACCCCAAACCCCAAACAACAAACCCCAAACAATAAACAACAAACAACAAACCCCAAACCCCAAACATCTTTATGAAAGGAATAATACTCGCAGGTGGCTCCGGAACAAGATTGTATCCAATCACAATGGGAATCAGCAAACAGCTTATGCCTATTTATGATAAGCCCATGATTTATTATCCTTTAAGCACATTAATGCTGGCCGGAATCAATGAAATACTAATTATAACTACTCCCGAAGATCAGTCGCAGTTTATGAGATTATTAGGCGACGGCTCGCAATGGGGGTGTAAAATTTCTTATGAGAAACAGGAAAAGCCTAATGGTCTGGCTCAGGCTTTTGTGATTGGTGAAAAATTTATTGGAAATGATAGCGTAGCATTGGTACTGGGAGATAATATTTTTTATGGCAGTGGGTTTAGTAAAATGTTACAGGACGCAGCCAATCCCAATGGAGCGGTAATTTTTGCCTATCCGGTTAGCGACCCCGAAAGATATGGTGTTGTAGCGTTCGATAAAGATCATCATGCAATAAGCATTGAAGAAAAACCAACAGTTCCTAAAAGTAATTTCGCCGTTCCCGGATTATATTTTTACAATAATGATGTAGTTCGTATTGCAAAGGAAATAAAACCGAGTCCAAGAGGAGAATATGAAATTACAGACGTGAACAGAGTTTATATGGAAGGCAGATCACTTAAAGTAGTTACGCTTAACAGAGGATTTGCTTGGTTGGATACAGGAACATTTGATTCGTTGCATGATGCCAGTGAGTACGTAAGGGTTATTGAAAAAAGACAAGGATTAAAGGTGGGCTGCCCCGAGGAAATAGCCTGGAGAATGGGGTTCATAAGTAAAAGTCAATTGGAAATTTTAGCCGAACAACTTAAGAAAAGTGGTTATGGCGAATATTTATATAAAATTTCTAAACAGCAATAATGCAATATTTTGCACACCATACTGTTGTAATAGATGAAAATTGTTCTATCGGTGATGGAACAAAAATCTGGCACTTCTCACATATCATGACAGGCGCAATTATTGGAAGATTTTGTAATCTTGGTCAAAATGTTGTCATCGAAAGAAAAGTAGTTTTAGGAGAAAATGTGCGAATCCAAAATAATGTAAGTGTATATGAAGGTGTGATCTGTGAAGATGATGTTTTTATAGGACCCAGCGTAGTATTAACCAATGTTGTTAATCCAAGAAGTGCGATTAGCAGGAAGCATGAATTTAAAACAACGCTTATTAAAAGAGGAGCTACAATTGGCGCCAACGCTACAATAATTTGTGGAAATGAAATCGGTGAATTTGCATTTATCGGTGCAGGAGCAGTAGTAACTAAATCGGTGGCCCCTTATGCTTTAATTATAGGTAATCCAGGAATTCAAAAAGGATGGATGAGCGAGTATGGTCATAAACTTGAATTCGATATCACCAATACAGCTGTATGTTATGAAAGCGGTCAGATTTATTTACTGGAAAATAATTCCGTAAAACGGATCAGCTGATTTTACAAAAAATCTCATTTATTATCATTTTCTATTTACGTTTTTTTATTTGTTAATTTAGCAACGCAAATCAATAAAGTATGTGCGGTATCGCAGGATTCATAGATTTTAATCAAACTTCTTCCGAAAAAATATTACAGGCAGCTACCGATGTCTTATCGCACAGAGGTCCCGATGGCAGCGGTTATCACTTTGTTCAGCATAATAATTATCAAATAGGACTTGGTCATCGTAGATTATCCATAATAGATTTAAGTACAGCGGCTGCTCAGCCAATGAAACACAATCAGTTTACCATTGTATTTAATGGAGAAATTTATAATTACGAAGAAATAAAAAAACTACTCCTGACTAAAGGCCATCTATTTGAAACACATTCCGACACAGAAGTCATTTTACATGCCTGGGAAGAATGGGGTATTGATATGGTTCATCAGTTTATTGGAATGTTTGCTTTTGTTATCCACGACTCCATTAAGCATGAATTAATTTGTTTCAGAGACCGCGCCGGTGTAAAACCATTTTATTATTATTGGGAAAAAGGACTGTTTTTATTTGCCTCAGAATTAAAGAGTTTTCATCAACATCCCCAATTCAATAAGCGTATAAATTTACAGGCCATTCATCAATTTTTTCAGTATGGATATATCATGGCGCCATTAGCCATATTTGAAAATACTTTTAAATTAGTACCTGGACACCTATTAAAATTTTCAATTTTCAAACAAGAATTTTCAATTGAAAAATATTGGGATGTTTACGATGCGTACAACAAACCAAAAATAGATATCTCCGAAACAGAGGCTACAACTAAGCTTCATGATTTGTTGTTATCTGCCTGTAATTACAGAATGGTGGCCGATGTTCCGGTGGGCGTTTTTCTGAGTGGAGGATACGACAGTACTGCAGTAACCGCTTTGATACAATCTCAGCAAAAAGAAAAATTAAAAACATTCACTATCGGGTTTTATGAAGAAGATCACAATGAAGCCAAATTTGCTTACCAGGTTGCTAAACATTTAAATACAGACCATACAGAACATTACTGTACAAAAAATGAAGCACAGGAAATTATTCCCAATATTCCCTTTTATTGCGACGAACCATTTGGAGATTCCTCCATTATTCCAACAACATTGGTAAGTATTCTTGCCAAAAAGCAAGTAATCGTTGCATTGAGTGCAGATGCTGGTGACGAAGTATTTGGAGGTTATAGTAAATATCCTCATGCATTGAAATTTCTCAGAAATATAAATTTATTTCCCGCAGCCATCAGAAAGCCTGCCTCTCATTTATTAAATTATATCCCCGATAATTTCTTGATTGCATTAACCGGAAATAAAGCTGTTCCTATAAAAAAAGAAAGATTTGCCGAACTGCTTCAATTAAAAAAACCCGGAAGTGTAGATTTAATGGATGTATTGTTTTCGCAGTTATATACCAACAAACAAATCGATACTTTATTCAGTAAAAAAGTAAATCAACCCGATTCTTTTTTTAGTTCCGAAAATTTATTAAAAGAAAACATTGGCTCACTCGACAGGATGCTCGCCGTGGATTATAAAACGTATATGCCAGACGATATCCTTGCAAAGGTAGACCGTGCAGGGATGAGTACTTCACTTGAAGGAAGAGAACCTTTGCTTGATCATCGTATTATTGAATTTGTAGCCGGATTACCAGAATCATTTAAAATAAAATCTGGTGATAAAAAATATTTACTCAAAAAAATTGTACATCAATATGTTCCAAAAGAAATGATGGATCGCCCTAAAATGGGTTTTGGTGTGCCTGTTTTTGATTGGTTAAGAAATGATTTAAAATATTATGCTGAAGAGTATTTGAGTAAAGAAGCGTTTTCGAGGCATGGACTTTTCAATCCCGATGGAGTAGATCAAATTATGAAACAGTTTTACAAAGGAGACCGAAATTATAATAGTTTGTTTTGGTACTTATTAATGTTTCAAATGTGGTACAAAGAGTGGATGGAGTAAATAAAATGAACTCTTATTTATCTAAACAATTGGTTTTCAACTAAAATAATCTTTTTTTTAAGCAGCATAGGAAATTTACGGTCTAATTCATAAAATCTACTCTTTTTACCTTCCCAAGGTTTAATAGGTTGTACATAAAGCAATAACAGGCAACGCTTTCCGTTTTTTTTATACCATTAATTCAATAATAATTACTAAACCTAACCTATGCAGAAAATAATTGCAGTCATTGTATCACACAATCGCCAGGCGTTGCTGGTGGAATGTATCGACGCCTTAAGAAATCAAACTCAAAAACCAGATGCCATTTTAGTAGTTAATAATGGAAGTTCAGATTATACCACCGTTTGGCTCGACAAGCAATCAGATATTATACAACTATATCAGGATAATTTGGGTTCGGCAGGGGGTTACCATGCTGGTATCAGTTGGGCGTATAAAAATGGATATACCTGGATATGGTGTATGGATGATGATGGACATCCAAAAAATGATGCACTCGAAATTCTGATGAATAACAGAGGCTTTGGAATTGAATTATTAAACTGTTCCGTTATAAACAAAACAGATAAAAAAACATTTGTTTCTAAAACAAAAAATTACAAATCTATAGATGAGGTCAAAGGAAAACTGATAGAAGGAGTTGGTCATCCTTTTAATGGTACAATGATACATCGTTCTATTATAGAAAAAGTAGGATTGCCACAATCAAATTTATTTTACTGGGGTGAGGAGCGTGAATATTTTTACAGAATAGTCAATAAATATAAAATTCCGGCAAAAACAATCACGCACAGCATACAGTATCATCCTGAACTTTCTCATGCACATAAAAAAGAGTGGGATTATAAAACTTCATGGAAAATGTATTTCTACGTGAGGAACAGATATAAAGTAATGCAATCAAGGTATTCTAATAAATTTCTGGCAACCCTACATTACGCATATTTCACACTTGCTTTTATTAAATCCATATTTATATTTCAGCAAAAAGACAAAATCAGAAAAGTATTTTTTACTTTCTGGCCAGTTATTGATTCTTTAAAAAATAATTTCAATGATACGCCAGAAACGATTCAGGATCGAATGAATAAACAATACAAAAAGCCAATAAGTTCTTTTGTATTCTATCCCTTCAAAAAAGCCATAGTTTCGATGTTTGTTCCTCGTTACTCAGAAGGATCCGGAACAACTGCAGTGGAATTGTAAACCATAGAGAAAAATTGTCGAGTCCGGTTTTTGCCGGACTTTTTTAATTTCCGCCAAATTTTTAATTTTAAAATATTTATCAGCAACAAGTGAATTATATTTGCAGGCAGTATAAAACAATTTTAGTTTTTATTTAATCAGTTATTCATGTGTGGAATTGCGGGATCTGTAAATTTCAAATTATCATATGATATCATAAAAGGTACAATGCTGCATCGTGGTCCCGATGAGCAGAACGCTATCATAGCAGACAATGTTGATTTTTTTCATTTAAGATTGTCTATTCTCGATATTTCAGGCGGTAAACAACCCATGACGCTCGAAGGCAGATATTTTATTATTTTCAATGGTGAGATTTATAATCATAATGAGCTAAGAAAGAAATTTGATTTAAAATGTTTTACAAATTCTGATACCGAAACGCTGTTGTTATTGTTTCAAAAATTTGGCGAAAAATGTCTTGATCATCTTGATGGCATGTTCGCTTTTGCTATTTATGATAATATTGAAAAGAAAATATTTCTGGCGAGAGACAGAGCCGGAAAAAAACCATTATTTATTTATAGCAAAAATGAAACGATAGTTTTTGCCAGTGAGCTTAATTGTTTAAAGGGATTACTTCCTCTAGAAATAGAACAAAAAAATATTTATCAGTACATGCGTCTTGGCGTTTTTTATAAAAATCTTACGCCATATAAAAATGTAAATGAACTTGAACCTGGAACCTTTGCGTTTATCAATTGCCAAACACTGGAAATAAAAAAAACAAAGTGGTGGGACATACATAATTTTTATCTTCAAAACAGCAGTGATCATTTAGCTCAGGCAATTGAAAAAACCGATCAGCTTTTAATTGAATCAGTTAAACGAAGAATTTCCTCAAGTGATCTGGAAGTTGGATGTTTTTTGAGTGGAGGAATTGACAGCGGACTGGTAACATCTATAGCTAGTAGTTTTAAAAGTCGTTTGAAAACAATGACCGTTTCTTTTGATGGCGAATATGATGAAGCCCCATTGGCAAAATTAGTAGCCGAAAAATACAACACAGATCATACTGAAATAAAGATTTCATTTGATCATTTAAAAAATGATATTGAACAAATCATCAGCAATTATGGAGAACCCTTTTACGACAGTTCGGCTATTCCTTCTTATTATGTAAGTCAGGCAGCAAAAAAAAGAGTAACTGTAATACTGAATGGTGATGGTGCCGATGAATTGTTTGCCGGTTACCGCAGATATGTTCCTTTTAATAAGCATGATTTCTTTAAAAAGAATTTTCTTGTACATAATGCCGGATCTTTTTTAAAAAATATTTTACCAGCTTCTAATGACAAAAAATCAAAGTATAATTATCTGTATCGGTTATTAACTTTTGCTTCAAAAAAAGATCTGGATATTTATTTATCTGCCGGGGTAGATATTATCGAAGATTACGAAAAAAACTTGCTTGCTGACGGAGTAAATTATTTAAAAGAAATGGAGGAAGGTTTTGATCGAATTAATAAGGCTCCATTATCAGGATTAAAAAAAATCATGAATCTGGATTTCGAAAATAACTTCTCCAGTCAGATGCTCGCCAAAATAGATATAGCCACAATGAGCCATTCATTGGAAGGCAGAAGTCCTTTTTTATCAAAGGAATTATTATCCTATGCACCAACTCTTTCGGATTCCTTAAAGATAAATGGAGTAACTACTAAATATTTATTGCGCCAATTGGCTACAAAATATCTTCCCGAATCATTGATCAATCAACCTAAAAGAGGATTTGAAATTCCTTTAAAATCATGGGTTAATGGTCATTTGAGCGAAATAATTCATGATTATGTTGGTGCTCCAAATGCATTTAACAAGAATATCATTAATTCTAAGTTCACTGGTCAGTTATTAAATCAAAAAATAAAAATCCCTGCCGAAAAGCGGGCAAAATTATTATGGACACTTTTTTGTCTTGAGGTATGGTACAAAAAAGTTTATCTTTCATAATAGATTAATGCATGAAAAAGAATATTGCCATAATTGAAAATAATATAGTTTCTACAAACACCATGCGACAAAAGCTCACTTTGGAATTAATGAGCAGCGGCTACAATGTGTTTGTATTAACAACGGGAAACAAAAAAGACCTTCAAATTGCAAAAGATAACGGCATTAAAGTAATTGATATAAAAAGCAGCAATATAAATCCTGTTCATATTTTTCTTTATCTGAAAAACATCAAAAAGGCATTAAAGGAAAATAATGCAGAAGTTTGTCTCACCTTTACCATGCGTCCTGCCATTTGGGGAAATTTCATCACCTCAAAATTAGAAATACCAACAATAACAAACATCACCGGAGTGGGGCCATTGTTTTCAAGCAAAAATCCGGCTTATATAGTAGCAAGGCTGATGTATAAATTTGTTCTTAAAAATACGGAAAGAATATTTTTTCAGAACAATGATGATATGAATCTTTTTCTTACCAATAACTTTATTGTAAAAGAAAAAGCTGGCCTCATTCCAGGTTCAGGAATAGATCATCAATATTTTAAACCACGTATAAAATCGGAGACAAATTCAACATTCATATTTCTTTTTATTGGAAGACTATTAAAAGATAAAGGAGTAATAGAATTTGTAGAAGCGGCAAGAGCATTCAAAAAAATGAATCTTGATGCAGAATTCAGAATTGTTGGTCCTTTATGGAATCAAAATCTTAAAAAAAATACGATAACCAAGGATGAACTTAATTCATGGGTAACTGAAAAAATTATTACATACCTTGGATCTGCTGATGATGTTAGACCACATATTGCAAACGCTGATTGCATTGTATTGCCCTCTTATCGAGAAGGGACAAGTAATGTACTGCTGGAAGCTTCAAGTATGGAACGGCCTTCAATAACCTGCAATACTACAGGTTGCAGAGAAATAATTGAAGATGGTATCACAGGCTTACTGTGTAATGTAGCCGATACTAAACATCTGATTGAAAAAATGAAAGAAATGATTTCATTTTCCCCTGAAAAAAGAATGGAGATGGGAAAAAAAGCCAGAATAAAAGTGATAAAAGAATTTGACAAACAATTTGTTATTGATACATATTTGGAAACTATAAAAACGATTACCGCTTCAAATAATTGATTTCAATTCTCATGCCTTTTACCAAATCATCTCTATACTTTTTTCAAGAATTAAAGTATTTTTTTGGTACGAAAAAAATTGGCGTTTTGTTAAATCAGAATTTAATATTTTTTCTTATTAGATCTATTTTATAAATAAAAAAAATGAACGAATTATTCTCACTCAAAAATAAAGTTATTGTTGTAACGGGTGGAACAGGTGTATTGGGAAAGTATTTTGTAAATGGAATTGCAGCAGCCGGAGGATCTGTTGTAATCATTGGAAGAGATATAAATAAAGCAAAAGCCATTGCAGATGAAATAAATAAAAGTGGCGGAAAGGCCTTACCTATTTCCGCAGATGTGCTTAGTGAAGAAAAAATGATTAATGCAAGAGAAAAAATACTCTCATCATTTGGTAAAATAAACGGACTTGTAAATGCTGCAGGTGGCAATGTGCCAGAAGGCGTGTTGCCAAATGACGCTGATATTTTTTCGTTGAACATAGAAGGTATGAAAAACGCAATGGAGCTTAATGTTTGGGGAACGATTATACCTACTCAGATCTTCGGTTCTGTTATGGAAAAGAATGATGGAGGAAGCATTGTTAACATTTCTTCTGTAAGTTCAAAACGGGCACTTACCAAAGTTTTAGGTTACAGTATGGGAAAAGCCGCCATTGATACGTATAATCAATGGTTTGCTGTTGAACTGGCAAATAGATTCGGCGACAATATCAGAATGAATGCGATAACACCTGGATTTTTTCTTACCGAACAAAATAGAAATCTTCTAACCCATCCCGATGGATCACTTACCGAAAGAGGCAATTTAATAATAAAAAATACACCATTCCATCGCTTTGGAAATCCTGATGAATTGATCGGAGCTTTAATTTATCTGTTAAGCGACGCTTCGAAATTTGTAACAGGAACAGAGTTAGGCGTAGACGGCGGATTTAATGCTTTTAGTGGCGTATAAAAAAAGAACGAATCTTAGTATGATACAAATGCAGCAAACGATGCGCTGGTTTGGGCCTAGTGACCCTGTGAGTTTATGGGATATCAGACAGGCAGGATGTACTGGCGTGGTAAGTGCCTTACATCATATTCCCAATGGCGAAGTTTGGACAATTGATGAAATTAGCAAACACAAATTGTTAATCGAAGAGGCTAATATGGTTTGGGCAGTTGTAGAAAGTCTTCCTGTACATGAAGGGATAAAAACACAATCAGGAGATTTTAAAAAGCATATCGAAAATTACAAACAATCTTTAAAAAATCTTAGTGCTTGCGGAATAAATATTGTTACTTATAATTTCATGCCGGTAATGGACTGGACAAGAACCAATCTTGCTTATATGTTGTCCGACAGATCTCTGGCCTTATTATTTGTAAAAGATGAAGTCATTGTTTTCGATTTATTTATTTTGAAAAGAAAAAATGCGAAAGCTGATTATTCAAAAGAAGAAATAGACAGAGCCACCAAACGATATGGTGAAATGAATGAAAAGCAATTAACAACACTCAAGCAAAATATAATAAAAGGTTTGCCGGGAAGCGAAGAAAGTTTTACTATCGAAGCGTTTCAAAAAGCGCTTGATTCTTATGAAGAAATCAATGCCGAAAAACTTCGAAGCCATTTGATTTATTTTTTAAATGAAATCATTCCTGTTGCTGATGAATACAATGTGAAGATGGTTATTCATCCAGACGATCCTCCTTTTTCATTACTAGGACTTCCGCGTGTAGTGTCTACTGCAAATGATATTCAAAAATTAATTGAGGCAGTTCCTTCTTTAAACAATGGACTTTGTTTTTGTACAGGATCGTTTGGGGTAAGATCAGACAATGATTTGCCTGCAATGATAAAGCAGTTTGGAAGTCGCATAAATTTTATTCATCTTAGAAATACAACCAGAAATAAATTCGGTGATTTCTTTGAAGATAATCATCTTGATGGTGATACAGACATGTATGCAGTAGTGAAAGAAATAATAAAGTTAATGAGTATAAGAAAGGTTTCAATTCCTATGCGCCCCGATCATGGTCATCAGATGCTGGATGATTTGAAAAAAATAACCAATCCCGGTTATTCGGCAATTGGCAGATTAAAAGGACTTGCAGAACTGAGAGGATTAGAATTAGGCATTATCAGAAATCTATCTGAAGAAAAATAATTTTAAAAAAATTAGTTTAATAAAAGAGATCATGCAAAATAAACAGGGAACCATTATTAATGATGACTTTTTGCTTCAAAATAAAACCTCAATTATTTTATATAATGACTATGTAAAAAAAATGCCCATAGTTGATTATCATAATCATCTTCCTCCTGATCAGATAGCTTCTAACAAAAAATTTAATTCTCTCACAGAAATATGGCTGAAAGGCGATCACTATAAATGGAGAGCAATGCGCGCCTTGGGTGTTAATGAAAAATACATTACAGGAAAAGACAGCAGTGATTTAGAAAAATTTATGGCATGGGCTAGATGTTTTCCTGAAACCATCCGAAATCCTTTATTTCACTGGTCGCTACTGGAATTGAAAAATTCATTCGGTATCAATGAATATTTAAATGAATCATCAGCAAAAAAAATATTTGAACATTGCAATGAATTATTACAAAATGATTTGCTATCAACAAAGGGAATCTTAAAAAGTTATCATGTAGAAATGCTTGGAACTACAGATGATCCCTGTGATAATCTTGATTATCATAAAAAATTAAAAGAAGATGAATTTGAAATAAAAGTTTTGCCTTCATTCAGACCTGATAAAATATTTAACATAGCCAATCGCAATGTGTTTATTGATTATCTCAATCAAATAGAAAATGCCAGCGGTATAAGCATTAAAACATTTCCTCAGTTGATTGCTGCCTTGGAAATGAGAATGGATTACTTTCATTTGCACGGCTGTCGTATCGCAGATCACGGACTTCATAAAATGCCAGATTCTTTTGAGTTCAACAATAAACTTGAAAAAGAATTCGAGAATTTTATTCAGGATTCAAATGCCATTTTTTCGGATCCTGAAAGATTTATTGGTGCTGTATTAATTGAATTATGCAAGATGTATCATAAAAGAGATTGGGTACAGCAATTTCATTTAGGTGCAATAAGAAATAATAATTCAAGATTATTAAATACAATTGGCCCTGATGCCGGTGTTGATTCTATTGGAGATTTTAAACAGGCTTTTGCTTTGTCTAATTTCTTAAATGCTTTGGATAAAGAAAATAAACTAACCAAAACAATACTTTATAATATCAATCCGGCCGACAACGAAACCTTTGCTTCGATGTGCTTAAATTTTAATGATGGTCTTATAAAAGGAAAAATACAATATGGATCCGGATGGTGGTTTTTAGATCAGAAAGACGGAATCGAAAAGCAATTAAATGCTTTATCCAATATGGGTATAATCAGCAATTTTGTTGGTATGCTTACAGACAGCAGAAGTTTTCTTTCATTTTCCCGTCATGAATATTTCAGAAGAATATTGTGTAATTTATTTGGAGATGAAATGGAAAAAGGATTATTGCCCAATGATACAAAATGGATAGGAAGTGTTTTACAGAATATTTGCTATAATAATGCGAAAACATATTTTAATCTTTAAAAATAAAATTTAAGTAATCAAACCAATACTTATAATAACCTGAGATATGATGAAAGTTCCAAAAATTATATTATTTTATTTGATTTGCTTTTATGTAAATCAAGCTGCCGCACAGAAAAGATTTAAAGATGAAATATTCACTGAAATAGATTCTGTAGTTAACGTTCAGTATGGCGAAGCAACGAATATCAATGGCGATAAAGAAAAACTACTGCTAGATGTTATTTATCCGCCCAAAACTGATACTTTAAAAAACAGGCCGTTGCTTATATTTATTCATGGTGGAGGGTTTCAAAGTAATTCTAAAAATGGAGTGTACAGTTCAACGGTTTGTAATTCATTCTCCAAAAGAGGTTATGTAACAGCAACTATTGATTATCGCTTGGGTGTTGAAAAATCAGTAACAGAAGATGGAAAAGAAGTTAGAACAAACAAAGATTTTGCAGAGGCTTTGTATCGTGCGCAACAGGATGGAAGAGCTGCTATTCGTTTTTTCAGAAAACATGCTGATGAATATGGAATTGATACTTCATTAATTTTCATAACCGGAAGTTCAGCAGGTTCAATGACTTGCCTGGCAATTGCTTATATGAATGAAAATGAAATTCCTGTTGAAGTCAATCAAAAAAAATGGGGAAGTATCGAAGGCAACAGTGGTAATGAAGGGTACTCATCTAAAGTAAAAGGTGTAATAAATGCTTGGGGAGCGATCATTGATTACAAATGGATTCAAAATGGAGATGTGCCTATGTTTAATACAGCTGGAACAGATGATAAAAAAGTTCCCATGGACAGCTCTTTTGATTACCATGGATTTAAATACGGATCTTATTTTTTATTTCAACATTGTTTATCACTTGGAATTGCTACAGGATGGCGGCCTTTTTATGGTAGTGGTCATACGCTAAATAGTAATCGTTTAAAACAAGACAGTTGCGTGCAGTCTATGTCCGACTGGTTATATACTCAATTAAAAATCAACAAAGGCAAAAATGATGAAGGTGTATTTAAGTGGGAAAAAGATATTAACCGTTTTGACAGTTTGAATGCTATTGAAAAATATTCAGACAGCGCCATCATGTTTATCGGTAGTTCTTATATTAGAATGTGGAAGAATATCAGAGAAGATTTAAATTATAAGGAAATCATTCATCGTGGTTTTGGTGGTTCCAATTTAAGAGATGTAGCTTATTATATAAAGCGTATTCTATATCCACATCATCCGAAAGCCATTTTTATTTATGTAGGAAATGACATTGGTGCAACAGAAAGGGATAAAGCACCAGATCAGGTTTTGGAGTTATATAAATACATTGTAAAAATTATTCGTGATAAATACCCTGCAACACCAATAACCTGGCTGGCGATTTCGCCAAGTGAAAAAAGATGGAGTGTATGGGATAAAATTCAAGAAACCAATCATCTGGTTAAAGTATTTACAGCATCACAACCGAATTTATTTTACATTGATGCCGGACAACAATTTTTAGGTGTTGATGGAAAACCTGTTGCAGCTTTTTATCGTGATGATAATTTGCATTACAACGAGGAAGGATATAAGTTATGGGGAAAGTCAATCGAATCGGAAGTAAAAAAAATTATAAATAAAAAATAAAAACGCGCTTTTTTATTTGTGATAGTTTTATCGACACAAAAAAGTTTTTTTATCAAAATGGTAAGCCAATAGCGATATTAAATATCAGATTTTCTTTTCGCCAAGCCGTATTGCCAAAATTTATTTTATTCATCACCCACTTGTTGCCATCAGGCAGAAATGGCTTTCTTAATGGAACACCAAAATCAAATCTTATTAAAAGGATGGTTGCATCAAATCTTAAACCCATTCCGGAAGAAACGGCAATTTCTTTATAAAAATTACTGGAAATTTTAGCTGTTGGTCCAAATAATAAAGTATCCTTTGTCCATGTATTTCCTGCATCTACAAAAAATGCGTAACTGAGATATTTTGTAAACGGAATTCTTAATTCTGTATTGAACAATAGTTTCATATCTCCACCAATAATCTGATAAAGACCTTGATTTAATGCAGAAGGTTTTAAAGAACCGGGCCCAATGCTACCTGCATTAAAACCTCTTAAAGAGCTGGCGCCGCCTATGGTATATAATTTAGAAAAAGGAAGGGCTTTGGAATTATGATAAGGAATACCCATACCAACCTGAAGTCGATTGGCAAAGCTTATTGTATTATTTAATTTATGGGTGTAATGAATATCCAAATCAAGTTTCACGAATTGAGCAAACGGAACCTTAATAAAAACTTTCTCTCTGTAGTTTTTAGCACCGGTAATAAATCCTGCTAAATTACCTGAAAGATCCAGGCCGGTATTAAAATACCATTTATGTTTTTTATTTTCAGTAAACCAGCTATAAGAAAAATAAGTACCCAAAATTGTTTCAGGATATATGGTAGTCAGAAGAGAAGTATTAAGAGCGGCTTGTCTGTAAAATGAATCAGTAACATTTGAAGCGTTCACATAACTTAATGAAATAGGTGCAAAATTAAACTGGGAATTAGCTGTGGGTTTTTTTATGAACTCATATTGAAACCTAAAGAAATTTTTAGTGTAATATAATTTCTTAGTGTACCACTCATAACCAAAACCAATTGTGGTATTTGCAGGATAAAAACTATTTTCTTTCAATTTAAGAAAGGGGATAGCATAACGGGGAAATTTTAAGGCTATTTCTGTTCCCGCCCTGAAATTATTATTTACTTTTAATGAGTCTGCCAATGCTACTTCAAATCCGCCATATGCCTTTATGATTAGTTGCTCAGCTCCACCAAAAACATTTTTATTTTTCCAATTCATACTTACTTTACTTCCAACATAACTATTGTCTTTACTAAACCCATCTATAGATGCCTGAATAGATTTCTTTTTTGTGGGTGTTAAAAAATAAGACACAGCTAATTCATTTTTATGATCAGCTCCTGCTATAGTATCAAATTTATTTTTTACAAATTTAAATGCGCCTAAATTTATAAATCTGTTCAATGTTGCATTTATATATTGGCTGTTGTAAATAGTGTCGGGCCTGTAAGTGATTGTACATGCAAATAATTCCGAATTGAAGTTAGGCTCATTTTGTTTTATAATTAATTTATCAAAATATTTTATTTTTATGGAATCCGGATTAGATAAATTATTACTCAATGAATAATCCGGATACACAGATACAGAGGCTATTTTATAAACTCTTCTTGATTCTGGAGGAGCTGATTTTTTTAAATTAAATAACAGGTTTACTTTTCTATTTCCTATTGTACTGTCGGCATAAGCCATAAGGAAATCAGGGTGAAAAAAATAATACCCTTTTGTTTTAAGAAAAAGATCAAGTCTTTCTCTTTCTGCTGTTATGTCGCTTAGTCTATATGGATGTCCAGCAACAAGCAAACCATTTTTTTTAGAATTCTCTTCTAATAGATTTATTAATGAATTGGCTGAGTCTGAAACCCATTTTATTTCATTAAGAAGATATTGCGGCTCCACATGAACGTTATAAACAGCGGTACAGTATTGTTTATCGCTGATAGTGTCGCCTTTGGAAGTAGAGTGAAAGTATCCAAGATTTTCAAGCAATGATTGTATGTTTTCGGATGCTGCTACCACATTAATTCGGTCATTCAAAACAGGTGGCTCAGCAAATTTTTTTCTTAAATATGCTTTGATACCATTTTCTTTTTTAGGCGTTCCGATTTTGTACCAAAACCATACTTTATATGGAAATCCTAAAATAAATTTATTTCTATTGGGTCTGGTTGCTAATGCGATGGTACTTTTTAATGATTGATTGCTTTCTTTAACTTCGGCATTTTTTGTGATTTTTATTAAAGCACCCTTATATAATTTTGTACCAACAGGAAGTTGTTTCTCTACGTTACATGATGAGATCAGCAGAACAAGCAAAAAAAACGGTATTGTAAAATTTAATCGCAATATTTATTTTTTATTTCCAAAAAATTCCTTGAAAGTATCGTAATCAACGGTAACCAAAAATGAAACACCTGTTTCAACTACATATCCATCCAGTACAATTTCAAATTGATTCTTTGTATATGCACTAATCATATACTTCCCATCTTTACTTAATTTGTAAGCCATATTTACATCCGGCCTAAAAGTATTTGAATTGCTTCCAGGTTGTTGTCCCGACAATCCAAAATTATTGCCAACACTTATAGAAAGCCGATTATTAAAAAAACTTTTTGTTATGGCAATATTTAAATCTGTTCTTTGTTCTGAACTCCCTCTTGTATAATCATTATAAGAATTCAAGTTTAGATCTACATCCATTCCTTTTAATAAGTCACCTGCAATATCATTTACCGCGGAGGAAAGAAAACTGCTGACACTTTTTTTAGCCATGTCAGAAAAATCACTGTTTGAGTATTTCATAAAGTCGCTACTTTGCTCACTTACAAAACGGTTCATCAACAACAGTGAAAATACTTGTTTGTTCATTGTTGCCTGATCCAACCTGAGTTGTGCCAACTTGTTATCGATAAGCGATTTCATTTCGTTTGTAATTTTTGCACCTTCTTCAGAAAGCTGAATATCAAATGCGATTAGAGGCTTTAATAAACTTCCGGTGATATGTAGTATAACTTTAAATGGCGTTTTTTGTTTGTAAATATTGTCATCATTTCCGCTGATATTGTTGGTTTCATTACTTAAAAGATCATAAGAAGCGGCATTGGAAATATATTCAGCAGAAATATCAACAGCAGCATCTTGAATTGCGCCAGCAAAACTTACATTACTTCCTTTTAATAAATTAAACTGTCTTTTTAAAAGTTGATAATTCAGAATATAATAACCTTTATTTAATTCATAATTACCGGTTAATAAAATATTACCTCCCGGATCTACACCAGCATTTAAATGAGCATCACCCTGAACACTTATTTCATCGCCTGTAGAAGGATCAATAATAATTTTTAAACTTGCTTTTTTGGTTACAGAAAGATTGACATTGTATCTTAAAAAAGTTGAAAAATCAGCAGTGGCTTTATTCTTTTCAATGAATCCATCAGAAATGGTATTGAATAAAAAGGTATCCCTGTCAACAAATCTCACCACGGTATTGCCATCGTCTTTTACATATCCACTCTCAGGAAGTTCAACGGTAAGATTTGTGTGGTCATCAATAACAATATCGCCTTCAACATTTGGTTTATTCAGTGTACCGTCAATAATAATTTTAATATCAGCTGAAGCAAAACCATAAAACAAATTAGTTAAATTCTTTTTTGCATTTACGAGAACAAAATCTTCAGCGTTAATTTTTAAACCAAGTAGAAGTTCACTATTTGTATCATTGGTAATATCGCCATTAACTTTTAATACATGTCCTAAACTGTCTTTTATCTCAATGTCATTCATTATTATTTTGGGGTAATGCAAGGCTATTTTCTGATCAGTAATTTCATATGTTGTTCCCAGCATAGGAATTTTAAAAGAAGTGGTATCAAAAAAGATTTCTCCATTCCATATTGGATCAGAGAAGGTTCCGCTTATTGAAATTCCGCCATACATGTTGCCTTTGCAATTGCTAAGATTCCCTTCTGTAAAGGCTTCAATTGTTTTGATGCTTAATGATTTGATGTCGATATTTGCTTCAATTTCTTTATCAGGATCATCAGTAAAATAATTGGCTCTTACAATCATATCATTTCCATTTTCATTTAATGCAACACTCGCTGACATTTCATTGTCGGAAATACTTTCGGCATTTGCAAAAAGATTTCCAATAGGAATGCCCATTACATTTAACTTAATGATATTGGCTTTTCCAGAAAATGAAGGACTAGCTTGATCAAAGTCGTCAACAAGCATTTTTACATTTACTGCACCGGAAATATATTGTGGATCTTCACTTAATAATGAACTGATACTTTTCAAATCAAAATTATCAATATCAAAATCTATTGCGCTTTTAGGTTCATTGGTTTTACTGTTAACATAAAGTAGTGATGAATCTTTAGTCAGTAAAAAATTATGGATATTAAATCCTTCAGGTGATAATTTGATTTCGTTATCAGAGCAAGTGCTCCAGTGCTCATAATTTAAGAGCACATCGTTTGTTAGCTGAAGGGTATAATTTTCTCCATCTGCACTAGCTAGTGCACTCAACCCAAACCAGTCTTTTCCTTTTTCATCAACCATTGAGGCATCTAATGATAATTTATTATCAGACAATTTTGATGACAACATCGTTTTATGAAAAACGTATTTATTCATTTGTAAATTATCAAAAGAAATATATCCTATAATTTCTTTTGCTGAAGAACCATCTATATCTATATTTATATTGTTTACTTTATTATCATGATATTTGATGTAAGGACTGCTTAAAATAAATTTCAAATCAGGCGCTTGTTTGTTGTTATCAAAATTCCCTTTAAAATCTATTTCACCAAAAGACATTTCATCTGGTAAAAAACTGGAAATTATAGCATCCTGAATAATGCTACCTGTAAAGCCTACTGTTTGCCGATCAATATATTCAATCGAATCTGCATTATTTATTTTATAATATCCATTAAAATAATGTAAAAAAGCATCTCCAATTTTGGTATAATCAAATTTACCACCAGCATTTATTTTAGCAAATGGTGCATTAAATTGAATTGAATCTACACCTTCAAATGAATTAGCAATAAGGGAAGCTTTGTACACAGGATAATACATACCTGGAACAGAAACATGAACATTGTTTAAAAATAAACCGGCATCAAGTTTTCCGGGCTCAAAACTTTTACTGTTTAAATTGATGATTCCAGAAAAATCTAAAGTGTCGTTTATCAGGTGCAATTGATTTAATTGAGCAGTATCAACATCCATCATAGCGTTGATTATAGGAAAATCTTTACTCACATCAGCATTGATATCATAATTGAGTTTCAAATGAAGATCATCCACATGCCCTTTGCTATTAATATGGCCATCATTAAGATTTATATTAACAGCTACATTTTGATAATTGTATTTATTGTATTCAAATGCACTGATATCAGCATTGATAACTGCAATCATTTTTTTGTAGTCAAATCCAGTGCCGTTAATCTTAAAATTTCCATTTAATTTTCCTATGCTGCTGTCTTTTATGAGATTCCCAATTTGAAAATTATTTGCAGAAAGTAAAAGATTATAATTTGATAAATCAGGCTTATTTAAATTAAAAATAAATCCTTTAATATTTAAAGCGCCTAAACTGCTTTTTACTTTTAAATCTGTAGTCATGTTTTCACTATTGCCTTTTAATAAACCGGAAGCGGATATTTTTTCAGGAATAGCAAGATTTTGTTTTATGTCATTTGGTAATAATCCAAGAATGGTTTTAGTATCGAGTGAAAAGGATTTCGTGTTCACATTGTATTTAATCTTAGACGGATTGTCAATATTATTTGCGATAATAATACCGTTGTATTCAAATCCGGGAGCCTGCGTGCTAATGTTTGCATTAACATTTTTCAAATCACCTTTAAAATATCCTTTTAAATCAAGATTGTTGGGAATATCATTAAGTGAAGCCAAATTATTTTTAGGAACGAACATGATAATATCCTTTTTCAAAATTCGGCTATTCAGGACGGTAAGATCATAGCTCAATTTTTTAGAATCCAGTAAATGATTAAAAATTGCTTTTGCTTTAATACTTGATCCATTCATTCCACTGAATTCAAAAGCAGTTAAATTTAATTTTTCCAAATTTCCATTAGCTTCTGCAGAAATATTTAAATGCTTAGAATTAAAGAAGGAACGTGGAAGTGTTTTTTTCAAGTCGGGAGCAAAAAATGCAAGATCAATTGGCGAAATGTATGATTTATATAATGATAAATTAAATTGACTGTTTTTTGGATTATTGATAATGTCATCCATTTCATTGTAGCTATAATTAATCGAACGCTGTATTAAACTATTGGGCGTTTTGATATAAAGCTGACTGGCATTAATGTTGTTTTTGCTCATACAAAAATCAACACGTGTACTATCTAATTTAAATCCAGACTTTTCATGTAAAGACAACTGATTAAGTTTTACTGAAACAGAATCCTCATTAAAAACCAAAGAGCTAATATGACCTTGAATATTTTTCATATCAAGATGAGCATAATCAATACCAGATGATGCAGGCGCAGAAAGATCATTGTATGCAAATGCAGTTCTGTTTATAATTATGTTTTCTGCATTTATTTTCCAGGGATTTAAATCAGAATCTGTGGTTAATTTATTTTCTTCAATAGAAGGTTGATGATTAAACACAAAATTGGTGCTGTCTATTACTATTTCTTTACTATGAATTTTATTGTCATTTAAATTTACAGTTAAATCACTTGCTTTAAGTTGATATAAATTATTAGTTAAAAATAATTTAGTAACAGCATCATCAAAAATTACTGATGAACGAGAAAGCGATATCTGATCTAAATGAATAAACGGCATATCCGATTTATCAGTTGTGTTTAATTGGACTGCCGTTGGTTGAGCTAATTGGCTATTGTGTATTGCAAATGAAATGCCATCACCAGTAATATTATTAATATCAAAAATTAATGCATCAAGATCTATTTTATTAAATTGGATATTTGTTTTTGAAATAGCGGTAGCCATTTCGTTTTTATTATAAACATCATTAAACTTTAATCTGATTTTATTTAATTGTATATCACCAACATTAATTTTAAAATTTGATTTAGTGGAAGTATTGTGTTCACTATCTCCAGAAGAAAATGCATCCTCAATAAACTGGTAGTTGAAATGAGCGTTATCCTTACCGGAATAAACATTTGCGTAGATATCATCAAGTAAGATACTTTTGATATTTACTTCGTTTTTTAAAAGATCATACATTTTAATCTTTACATTAACAGTTCCTGCATATAATAAAGTATCTTTTTGCTGATCTTCGATGTAAATGTTATTTATTTCAACCCAGTCCCCAATATCATAATTTAATTTTCCGATAATTACTTTGGTGTGAAGTTTATTTTGAAGATAATCTTGGGTTTGTACTCTAATAAAATCTTTTCCGGTTTCGGTGTTGATGTATACCCATATTGTAATAAACAATCCTGTAAATACAAGAAAGAAATATAATAGAACTTGAATGGTTCTTTTAAATATTCTTTTCGCTTTTATCATTGGTACAAAATGTCGGGTAAACGGACTTACTTACTAAATTATTTTGTTTTGAATTTTCCAATAGCTTTTTTTGTAAAATCACTAAGAACAAGCCTTCCGCTAATTGCAGCCCGCTCATTTAATAACGTGTCCCAATGTTCAGTTCCCTTCCAGAAAACTTTTTTAAGTTCACTCATAGCTTCGGGATTGGATTGAGAAAGCACGAGAGCGAGTTTATTAACGGCTTCATCTACTTTTTCGAGGGAGTCATATACTTCCGAAAACAA
>CANFGZ010000008.1 GCA_947446585.1 Chitinophagaceae bacterium
GCCTCTTACAACTTCTGTATTTTCACCTCTTGTTGCAGAACCCGAATGACAACAATCAAAAACAGCAATTACCTGGCCATTTCCTCCGATTTTTTTTCTCAGCCGGTTCATGTAATAATTAATCTGATCATCCACAAAATGATCCTGGTATTGATAATCTTTTTCAAATTTCAAAGGAGCATTATAAGTAACTAAAGCCTCATCAAATCCATCTCTTTCATCCTTTTTTAAATACATTGATTTTGGCGCTTTCTCTGGAGTTACATCTGCTATTTGCTGACCATGTCCTGAGTAATGAAAATAAATGATATCACCCGGTTTTGATTCGGCAATCAATTTTTCAAAAGCGTTTTCTATATTTTCAACGGTAGCCTTCTGATCTAATAACGAAATAATATTATCCTGATTAAACTGCTGTCTTTTCAGCATTTCCATAACCAGGTCATAATCATTTTTTGAACTTAATACTGCCCAGTTTTTTTCTCTTCCAGGTATTTGCGGATAATTGGAGATAGCAATTACTATTGCATATTTAGTTTGGGCAAATGAAAAACAACCATTAAAAATCAGAATGATCAGAAATAAATATTTTAGTTTCATTTCAAATTTCTTGTTGAATTAAAAAACAATTTAGCATAAAATTGATTCATATTACTTAGCCGTTGAGAAATTCAAAAAC
Source organism: Chitinophagaceae bacterium (assembly GCA_947446585.1). Lineage (GTDB taxonomy): Bacteria > Bacteroidota > Bacteroidia > Chitinophagales > Chitinophagaceae > Ferruginibacter. Next base: position 680 of record CANFGZ010000008.1, read on the forward strand.
GTGTTCAACTGTAAACCCTGATTATATTGAAACACATTTTTGTTGTCAACTTCTCTGCCCAATTGTACAATTTGATTTAAATAACCCATTTCTATTTTTATCAAACTATTGAATTTATAGCCGAATAGAATCCCCAGTCTATTCTGGTCAAAAACATTCTCGCCCACATTTTTTCCGAATCCGATAAACACCTCATTAAATGCAGCAATATAAGGCGCATTATTGGTTGGATTAGTTTTTTTCAATGGGCAATCAATCCTAAACATATATCTGATCCTGTTGCTGTAAACCGTTTGGTCCTGCTTAACAAGTTCTGGCGATGAATACCTTCCTACAAAGCGTTGCTCCAAAATAAAGCGGTGGTTTATACTCAGATTTTTGATATTATCATTGATGGTCACCATTTCGAAAAATCTGTTTTCAGTAAACGTCTTTCCCATAGCGTTTAATGGATAAACGCCATAAGGAAAAGTTTGTACTCTGGCATATCCAACACGAAACATCAGCTTACTATCGGGTTGATAATTAATACCGGTTCTGAATAGATTTTGCTGTGGCGTTTTAATACCATCCACCCTTCTGCATTGGAACTCGGCATGCCAGCTCCATTTGTCATTGAATTTGGTTGTCGTGAATATTCCGCCCCATGCAATGGAATTGTTATCTTGAATTCGATTTTGAGCAAATAGAGAAGCTGCAAAAAAATTAAAGATCACAGTAATAAATAAACGAATTTTCAATATTTTATTTTTATAGATTTTGTAATTGGCCTTTTGCATAATAAAGTTCTAATACCGATTTGTTGTATTTAAAATTATAATCGTTGAGCTTGATACGCGCATTGATAAAAGTATTCTCACGGCTGTTTATCATGAACAAAGAACTTTCACCATTATCAAACAATCTTTTTTCTGCATTCCATAATGCTTCGTAATTTTTGATGTTGTTTTTGAAAATATCCAATTGATTGTTAGAATATTGAATATCATTTTGAGACATTTTGATTTTATTGCCAATCTCATTTTTCTTATAATCTAATTCTAATTGAGATTGTTGGATTTTAAGTTTAGCCGACATCAAATCGCCTCTTTCTTTTCTTAAAAATAATGGAAAATTAACTGAAACGCCCCATTTGTAATTGTTGAATGCAGACGAGCTGACATTAGCCGCATCAAACAATGGATTGTAATTCAGATTGATCATGGGTTTTAATTTCTCCATTTTTAATTTCTTCTCTGCATTTAAAATATCCAACTTGAAATTCGCAGATCTGATGTTGGGATGCAATGCTATCATATCATTCACCTCTTTTGAATCATCAATTGATTTATCAATCAAAGAAGTGATTTTTGTGTCCGGAATAATTAAACTATCTAGTATTGCTGGTGTGTTATTGTTGAGCCATAGAAAACCCGACAACTCAATGCTTTTATTTTTAAATTCCAACTCGGCCTGTTGCCATCCTGCAAGTCTATCAAAAACCTGAATGCCCGCCTCAACAGTATCAATGGCTGGCCTGTCTCCTAATTCAAAACTTCTTTTCACCGCTTCGAATCTTTGTTTACCCAAAGTATACGCCTCTTTATTTACACTCAGATTAGCAAAAGCCAACTGCCATTCTAAATATGATTTTCCGGCTTTGTAAAACAGTTCGTTCAACTGAAAATCAAGTTCGGCTTGTGTGGCTTTGATATTGATTTGAGCTTGCTTCAGAATAGTTCTTCTGTCATCAGTCATGATGCCTTGTGCTAATGGCACTGACACTTGAGCATAATAAAGGCCTTTTAGTGGAGTTGAATTTTCAGGGTTCAAAAAATAACCATCATTATTTTCATATCCTGTTTTAAAATCAACTCCGTATTTAGTGGGGATACTCAACCCTGTATTGTTTAACTGATAATAATTCTTTTCATTAAAATATTTATCATTGAATTGATAAAACAATTTAGGATCAAAATTTCCTTTTGCAGCGAGTTGCATGGCTTTGGCATTATCTACATTAAGACGAACGCGCAGCACCAAAGGATGATTAAGATAAACCAGTTCATAAAATTGCTTCAGACTCATTACCTGATTATTTCCTGTATCTTTTTGTGCGAATGATTCGGTTGTAAATGAAATCAAAATGGCGAGAAAAATTATTCCTAATCGTTTCATATTTTATTTTAATAATTATTTTATAAGAATCAGTAATCCCCTTATTGATATACCGTAAATCAATCTTCTTCTTTTTTAGATTCCTTAATTAATTTTTTCGATTCTTTTTTATTGTAAAAATCAGGTGGAAATCCATTGATCTGTCTCCACAGTTCATACCAAATCGGAACATCATTGAGCAAAGTAAAGGTACTTGCGCCTGCACCCAATTTGATTTGTTCGGGCCATGGATGATCGGCGGAATCTCTAGAAACCAAAAGACGATATTTCCCGTTATCACTAATGAAATTATCAATAGCAACTATCTTCCCGGCAAAAGTTCCATAAGTTAGAATAGGCCAGCCGGAAAAAACTATAGACGGCCAACCATCAAATTGAATTCTTACTTGTTGCCCTTTTTTTAGCAAAGGAATATCCATAGGGTACACATACATTTCTACAGCCAATTCAAAATCTTTTGGCATGATGCTCACAATATCAACGCCTTCTTTTATGATTTCACCTATGCCCGATTTCAAAGCCTTTGTAATAAAACCATCCTGAGGGGCCGTAATGAAATACAAACCCGAGCGTATCGAATAATTGGCAAAGTCATTCTGCAATTTTGTAACCGAAGCTTCTGCATCGTACATGCCTGAAAAAGTAGAATTTTTATCAGATTCCAATTTTGATATTTTTTCGGAAAACTCTGCATTTACATTTTGTAATTCAATTCCTGCATTCAACACTTCGTTTCTGCTGGTAAGAATTTTATTTAGCTGCGACATGGTCTTCACTTGCGTTTCCTGAAATTTTGCTCTTCGTGTTTCTAATTCCGTTAGCGACTTCAATCCATCTTTGTACAACTCCTCCATCCTTTTTAATTGCTCTTCTGCAATTTTCTCATTGAGTTTAATAGAAACTAATTCTATACTATCGTTTTTGTATTTAAGCTGGGATTGCAATAACTTATTTTGAGCTTGCTCATATTTTTGTTTTCTCGAATTGAGCAAAGCACTTATCTGCGCATCAATGGCGTTTAACTTATCCATATAAGAGCGAACTGAAAAGTTTTTAGCTTTCAATTGCTGTTCGGTATTTAGCACTAAATCCGGATTAAGGTATTCGGATTTCACTTCACTGATTTGAATGATCGTATCACCTTTTTTTACCGCTTGTCCTTCTTGCACATACCATTTTTCAATTCGTCCCGGAATCACACTGTGAATGGTTTGCGGACGTTGCTCTGGTCTTAACGCTGTTACCTTTCCAGTTGATCTGATGTTTTGAGTCCAGGGTAAAAACAAAAGGGCTACAAACAAAACTCCGGTGATTTTTAGAAAATTAATAAAAGTCTTTTTAGTAGCTCTGTTCTTCAGTATTTCAATCGATTTGAAATTATTTTCAATCTGATTCATCGTTGTAGTATTTTTTTGATACCCGGTAATTTTATTTGCTAGACGGTTCTATTTTTCCATCAAACATTTTAAGACAAACCTCTCCTTCATTGATAATATGGTGATCATTAGAAATCATGATTAATGTCCAATTTTTGTTTTTATCAAACAGGTAGGAAATGATTTTTTTTCTTTCAGTGATTTCAATAGCATCGAAATTAGATTCTATCACCAAAAGAAGCGGATTATTGACAACAGCCCTCGCTAATAATAATTTTTGAATCACACTTCTCGGCAATTTTCTGCCAAGAGGCTCTACGGGAGTAAATAAACCTTTTGGAACAGAACTGACATAGTCTTTAAGAAAAAGATGTTGGAGCGTAGTCTCAATTTGTTCCATTGAAATATTTTTTCTTCCCAATGTGATATTCTCCATTAAAGTTCCTTCAAACAAAGTTTCTTCTTTCAAACCGCTGCCAATGATTTCATTCAAATCCTGATGATGATAACTATCATAAGGATGTTCATTGATGCATATAATCCCATTTGCCGGTTTATACAAGCCGCTAATCAAATGTAAAAGCGTAGATTTCCCTGAGCCATTCTCACCCAAAATGACATGCTTTTTTCCTGCTTTGAAATGAAAGCTGATGTCTTTGACAATTTGCTTTGAAGTATTAGGATAGGCAAATGAAATGTTTTTAAGTTCAACATCCAATGGTTGACTTTGATTAATAGTCAATACAGGCTTTTTAGTATCAGCATCATCGAGATTGAATTCATCAAATTCACCTAATTTTTCAAGAGAGGTAAAAAGATCATACACACTTTCAAGATTTAATATGATTTTCTCTGTGGACTCTATAACAAGCAAAATAATAATTTCTGCAGCAACAAATTGACCAATATTCATTTGCTGTTTAATCACCAGTAAACCGCCGACAATCAATAATCCCAACGCGACAAATATTTTAAAAATCAACAGCAGCATGTATTGAATTTTCAATATAGAGAAATGCTTTTCTCTGGATTCAATGTAGTGCAATACCTTATCGTCAGTTTTTTGTTCGGGCAATGAAGTATATCCTGCAACCTTGAAGGAATCTTTTGCTCTTGCTAATTCTTCTAACCATGACAATACTTTGTATTTAAACTTGGATTCTTTTATACTAGAGTCCATCGCCAATTTAGAAGTAAACTTGATGATAAGCAATACGATTAACACAAGCAAAACACTGAACAAAATAAAAAAAGGATGATAGAACGACAATAAGATCAATCCAAAAATAATTTGCAAAATCGCTGTTGAAAACTGTACTATGATTTTAGACAAGTTTTTCTGAATGGATAAGATTTCAAAAAATCTGTTCATGAGTTCAGGGGCATAATAATCCTGTAGTTCTTCAAGTCTGATTTTAGGTATCCTGAATGTGAAGTTGAAGGCAGTTCTAGCAAAAATATGCTGCTGGATATTTTCCATGATTCTCATTTGCATAAACTGGATATAGCCATTTAAAAAAACACCTAAAGCAATCAGCATGCTCAATACAATCCAAGAAGTTGAAACGGCTCCACCTTGAATGAGGTTGATGATGGTTTGTATACCGAGAGGCAAAGACAGTACTATCAGACCTTTAAACAAAGAATAAACATATACCTGATAAATTTCTTTTCTGTCGGGTTTTAATAATAACCAAAATCGTTTACTGTTAGTATTCATAAATAAATTTTAAAATCATCTGATAAAAGTAGTTGCGAGGTAATAATAAATATTTATTCCTGCAATTAAATTGAATGGGAAAGTAATGCCTAGTGCTGATGTCAGATAAATGGAAGGATTGGCCTTTGGAATCGCGATACGAATTGCAGCCGGTGCAGCAATATAAGATGCACTTGCAGCCATTGTCGCTAGGATTGTAGTGCCGCCAACACTCAATCCAATTATGCTTCCAAATAAAATTCCGATACTTCCTGAAAACAAGGGAATGATAATGCCGAATAGTAATATTTTAAATCCTGCTTTTTTCAAATCTGCCATATTCGCAGATGCGATGATCCCCATTTCGAGCATGAATATGGCAAGAAAACCTTTGAACAAATCAAAGAAGAAAATATTCATTTGCCTATTTCCCGTAATCTCGATGAACATGCCGATGAATAGACCACCTGTCAATAATAAAATGCTTTTGCCTATAAAAATCTCATGTGCGAGTTTGAGCGGATGATTCAATTTTGTTTTGTTTTTCATGATGTTAATTCCAATGGCAACAACTATGGCTGGAATTTCCATCATCACCAACATCACCGTCATGTAGCCTTCATAAAAAACTTGTTGTTGTTTTAGAAAACTAATCACAACGGCAAATGTAACAGCACTTACCGAACCATAATGAGCAGCAAGAGCAGCCGCATCTTCAACTGAGAATTTAAATATTTTTTTTCCTATCAAATAAATTGAAACCGTAATGAAAGTCCCAAGTACAATAGATCCCAAACAAGGAATTATAATTGCGCTGATACCTGTATGATGCAACTCAATACCGCCTTTAATGCCAATGGCTAGTAAAAGATAAATACTCAGGACATTATAAAATGATTCAGGCACTTTAAGGTCGGATTTCGCCAAACCCGCTATCGCCCCTAACACAAAAAACAAAACTACCGGATCAAGATTACTCATGACTGATTCATTTAGTCCGCAAAAGTAATAATACTTTTTTAAATAATAGTATTACTATCTTTTTTATTAGTTAAATATTTTTTATAAGTATTTTACTATTATATTTGCCTTTAAAATAATTTTCCAATATGGCCATCAAAATCTCATTTAAAGTCAATGAAGCTGTATTCCTTCGTGATCCGGAAAAAAGTGAATTGGGCAGAACCATTATCAAACACAGCATCGACCTGATTAACAATCTTGGCTTTGAGGCTTTTACTTTCAAAAAACTGGCCATTGATATGGGAACTACAGAAGCATCCATTTACCGATATTTTGAAAACAAGCACAGACTATTGTTATACATCATCAGCTGGTACTGGAAATACATGGATTTTTTACTAGATTTTCAATTGCAAAACTTAACAGACCCCAAAATAAAGCTCAAAACCATAATAAAGTTGCTTACGCATGAATTACCTATAAGTGCCGGTGAGCTGGATTACAACATAAAATTCCTTAATCAAATTGTAATCACAGAAAGCAGCAAAGTATACCTAGTAAAAGAGGTTACCGAAATCAACAAAAGTGAAGTTTTCAAACCTTATAAAGAATTATGCGCGAAAATAGCGGCTGTTATTTCGGCAAATGATAAAAAGTATCCTTATCCAAAATCCTTAAGCAGTACGATAATAGAAGCTTCACATCACCAGCAGTTTTTTAGTCAGCACCTTCCAAGACTGACGGATGTAACACCCAAAAATAAAAATGAATTTGCTTGCCTGTTTATAGAAAATTTGGTGTTTAGTGTTTTGGGGAAATAACAGTCTACTTTAAAGCATTTATCTGTTATTATTAATTCACCTCTATATTATTTCCCGGAAGGAAGTCAGGAATGAAATTAAATATTTAATACCAAGTCGGGTATTTGAATTATGACTGCTATCACTGTTACCATTCTTTCTCATCAGATTGAATTGTTTTCCAATAAACTACTTTCAATTTAAATTGATTTCATGGATAACATGATTAAACTGAGCATGGAGAAATATAAGTTTTTCATATTTGAAAATGAAAACGCGTTGATTCTATTAAAAATACGGGATGTTGAAATAACAAAATGGGAAAAATTACTGGATGATCTAGTTAATAAAATTGAATCATTGGCTATTTCTGAATTAATAAAGGAAACTGATTTGCTTTTTAAAAAAGACCTGATAACAAAAAGAGATGAATTGCATGAGTTGTCAGACTTATTTGAACTTCAACAAAAAAGACTAGACAATAACCTCAAATTAAATATCGAAGATGATTATGAAGGTTACATGATTCAAGATATTTTGAGAGACAAAATGAAAACCGCCCAAATATCTTTAATTGAATTGAAATATAAATTCATGGTTTACTTTTCTACCGCTCATTAAAATTATAATCATACACAAATAAAATACTATGAAAACGGATACCGAATTACCAAAACAAGAAAGTCTAAATTTTTCGCAATACAAGTATTTTTTTGATCACAGTAATGATCTTACCTGTATTGCCAATACCGAAGGCTATTTTGAAATAATAAGTCCCAATTTTTCGAAATTATTGGGATATAACGAACCAGATTTACTCAATAAAAAATTCCTTGAATTTATTCATCCCGATGACCTTAATCCCACACTAAGAGAAATAGATAAATTAAAAAAAGGCACAACCACAATTAATTTTATTAACAGGTATCGTAAAAATGATGGTAGTTATTTGTGGCTGGAATGGAGCTCAACTCCCGACACATCAACCGGAAAAATATATGCCATTGCAAGAGATATTTCTAATAGAAAGAAAAACGAAGAAATCATCAGACAAAAATCAGAGGAGCTTGTAAAAACCAATAACGAGCTAGAGCAATTTGTGTACATTCTGTCACATGAATTTATAAATCCAGTTCAAGATATTTCTGAATACACAAACGAATTAAAAATAAAATTTAGCGACACTGTAAATGATGAAGCAAAAGCGATTATTCAAAAATTAATCGACAAAAAAAACAAAATGGAAACAATGACAAATAGCTTATTGTTTCTAACAAGAATTGGAAAGAAATTAATTGTCACTTCCATTGATTGCAATATGCTTTTGAAAGAAATCACCACCGAATTAAAAGATTTTATTTTAGCTACTCATACAGAAATAACATCCACGTTATTACCGATAATAAAAGGGGATGAAAAAGAAATTAAAATGCTTTTTGAAATACTTATTAAATATGCTATCAAGTTCAACAGAAAAAATATAAACCCAGTTATCCATATTAGTACCGAAGAAAAAGAAGATGAATTCCTTTTTATTTTCAAAAACAATGGCATTGGTATTGATAATAAATATTTCGACAGTCTTTTTTTGGTTTTCAATCCAACCAATGCAGAAGCTGCTTTACCCGAAAGCGATTTTGGATTTATTATCTCAAAAAAAATCGTTGAAACCCACAAAGGAAAAATCTGGGTAGAATCTAAATCAAATGAAGGAAGTATTTTTTATTTTACGATTGCGAAGAATATTGTTGAGTAGAGAGAGGCGTTTGGTGTTTGGCGTTTGGTGTTTGGTGTTTGGCGTTTGGTGTTCGGCGTTTGTTCAAAAGGTTGAAAAGGTTCAATACCTGCATGCCGGCAGGGAGGAGTTCAAAAGTTTGCAGATAGTGTGCTTTAACTTTTGAATTTTTCATTTTGAATTTTTATTTGGCATTCCCAAAATGTAAAGTATATTTGTCTAAATGTAAACTTTACTTGTTATGCCAAAAGTGACTGATTATTTTAATAAACCCCTTAATTTACTCCCGAATTACTTTAAAAAAATAGGATTAGGATTTATTCTAGCCTCTGTTGTTTTTGTTGTTTCTGTAAAAATCTCAGGCATACACCTCACTGCCGAGAAAAAAGAAATGATGAAAACTATTTCCTGGGATATTCTAATCCTTGGAATGTTATTTATTGCTTTTTCCAAAGAAAAGGATGAAGATGAATTGACAATGCTGATTAGAATGAAAGCATTGGCCTCAGCATTTGTTTATGTTGTTATTTTTAAAATAGTCGACGATGTCTTCAGCTTATTTAATGAAGCATCCAATGAAAATATGCATGGGTACTTTTTTCAGATGATGTTTTGGTATTTTTTTATTTATTACGCTGGAAAACTATCACGCTAAACTTGAGAAACAGAATCAAAATAGAAAGAGCCATCATGAACATTACGCAGCAAGAGCTGGCGGATAAAGTTGGCGTGTCGCGTCAAACAATCAATTCCATTGAATCGAACCGATATATTCCTTCCACAACTTTGGCGATTAAACTTTCCAATTTGTTTAATAAAACGGTGAATGAGATTTTTGAATTGGAGGAGGATGATTAAAAGCCCCCTCAATCCCCCAAAGGGGCACTTTGATTGTGTTTTGTTGATTGGCGTTATGTTTGGGGTTTGGGGTTTGGTGTTTGGTGTTTGGTGTTTGGTGTTTGTTGTTGTGCTTTGAAGGAACCTCTCGAGCATTTTGAACTCCTGCCTGCCGGCAGGTAGGTATTAAACTTTTTGAACAAATCCAATACCAACGCAACGTCCCTTGCTGGAGACATTGCTGAGAAGTAATGCCCACTTCCTTATTACTAATTCCTTATTTATCATTCCACTCCCTACCCCAACCCAATCTCCTCATGCAATTCCGGTATCTCCACATCCAAAAATCCTTTTCTGATTAAGCGATTTCTAAAATCCTGTTGCACTGGATATTCGCCGTGAACTATAAATAATTTCTTTACAGATTGCGGATGCTGGCAAGCCAAAAATTGACACAAATCTTCATAATCACCATGTGCACTCATGCTTCTCATCTCTGCGATTTCGGCATTCACCTCATGAGGCTGTCCGAAAATAGTTATTTCTTTAGGCTTGTGTTTTAATCTTCCACCCAAAGAATGGGGTTCACAATAACCCGTAAGTAAAATGGTGTTTCTGCTGTTTTCGATATTGTTGCTGATGTGATGTTTCACTCTTCCGGCTTCTGCCATCCCACTTGCAGATATGATGACACAAGGATTTTTATAGTAGTTGAGCATTTTAGACTCATCAACAGTTTTTACAAATTTCAATCCTTTAAAAGCAAACGGATCACTATCACTCAACAATACTTTTTGTATTCTTGAATTGAAATATTGAGGATAGCTTTTTACAATTTGTGTGGCTTTGGTACTCAATGGACTGTCTACAAAATATTCCAATGCAGGCAATCTGTTTTCTAGTTCCAATTGATTGAGTGTGTACAATAATTCTTGCGTTCTTCCCACACTAAAAGCTGGAATGATTAATTTTCCTTTTTTCTTCAAGCAAGTGTCTTCAATCCATTTCAGCATGGTTTCTGTAGAAGAATGAAATTCATCATGCAAGCTGTTTCCGTAAGTAGATTCCAATAAAATATAATCTGCTTGTGGAAAAACTTCCGGTGATTTTAAAATGATATCTCTGTAACGGCCTACATCTCCACTGAAAGTAAGGGTTGTCGTTTTTTTATTTTCTGTGATTTTTAAATGCACTGACGCAGAGCCAATGATATGCCCGGCATCGGTATAACAAAATTCAATATCCTCATCAATGCGAAACCATTTATTATATTCAACTGTTTCAAAATGATCGGCCGCAATCAACGCGTCATCAACTGTGTACAATGGTTTTAAGTACGGAAGGCTTAATAAGGCTCTTCTTTTGTTTTCATATTTCACATCCATTTCCTGAATCATAGCCGAGTCTTCCATCAACACCTTTGCTAAATCTTTAGTGGCAGGTGTGGCATACACTTTTCCTTTGTAACCATCTTTAATCAGTTTAGGAATTAACCCACAATGATCAATATGCGCATGAGATAAAATCATGTAGTTTACTTCGGATGGATTAAATCCAAAAGAAGCATTTAATTCAGCCGTCTCATGCCCCATTCCCTGAAACAAACCACAATCCAATAATAATTTTTTTCCGTTGGTTAGGGTTATGAGGTGTTTAGACCCTGTTACTGTGCGGGCGGCGCCGTGGAAAGCTATTTTCATTTTAAATAAATTGAAAAGTAAAAAGTAAAAATTTAAAACCTACCAAATCCCAACAATTTTTCAACCTCCAAAAAAGTTCCCCTTTGGGGGATTGAGGGGGCTATTAAACCTTAACGGCTAACCACGCCATCATTCCCATGCCATGTTCAATCGCAGCTTCATCGATGTTAAACGTTGGTGTGTGCACATTACTGGTAATACCTTTTTCTTTATTTCCTGCACCTAATCTGAAAAAACAACCAGGAATCTGATGAGAATAATAAGCAAAATCTTCTGCACCCATTCTTAATTCTGTTTCTGAAACATTTTCAGCGCCGGCAAATTCTTCAGCAATGGTTCTTGCTTCAGCAGAAAGCTCCTCATTGTTGAAAACAAAAGGATAGCCCACATCTATTCTAATATCAACTTCTGCTCCCATGGCTGTTACCAATTCTTTAGTTTGCTTAATAATCATTTCATGTGCTTTGAAACGCCATTCTTCATTCATCGCTCTGAACGTTCCCATCAGCTTTACTTCAGAAGGAATTACATTGGTCGTATTGCCCCCATTAATGGCCGTTATTGACAATACAGAAGGATTAAATGGATTATTATTTCTGCTGATGATTTGTTGTAAACTGACAACGAGATGCGATGCTATCAAAATGGAATCAGCGGTGAACTGAGGAGCCGCTGCATGTCCGCCTTTGCATTTGATAGTGATATAAATCTCATCGGCGCTTGCCATTACCATGCCCCCTCTGAAACTGAATTGTCCCGCTTCCATTCCAGGATGTACGTGTAATGCCAATATTTTTTCAGGAGCAGGATTTTGAAGTACCCCTTCTTTGATTAATAAACTAGCGCCTCCCGGATTCTTTTCTTCTCCGGGCTGAAAAATCAATTTCACTGTACCTTCCCAATAATCTTTGGTTTCATTTAAGATTTTTGCAGCACCTAATAAACAAGTAGTGTGTACATCATGACCACAGGCATGCATAACTCCATGAATTGTGGATTTGTAAGAAACCTCATTCGCTTCAATGATAGGCAAAGCGTCCATATCAGCCCTTAAAGCAATTATTTTCTTGTCGGGATTTTTTCCTTTTATCAATCCAATAACTCCTGTTGTTGCTTTTACCTCAAAAGGAATATTCCATGAACTCAATTTTTCCTGAATGAAAGTAGAGGTATTAAATTCCTCGTAACTCAATTCGGGATGAGCATGCAAATGGTGACGTACTTCTATAAATTCATTTGAATATTTTGCAGAAAGAGATTTTATCTTTTGTAGCATTTAGCGTTTTTGTCTGGTTATTGGGTTGACAAGATTTGTTCTATTTTATTAAAAATTTAAACCTTCAACATTAAATTTAAAACCAATCACTCTTCAACTGGAACTACTGTTTTGTCGGTAGGTTTTTGTTCTACTTTTTCATTTAAAAGATAAATATTACCTGGAACTATTTTCTGATCAATAATTTGTTTTTTAAATTTTTCGGCTTCGGCATTATCTATAAAATTTCCAATCTTAAGTTTTATATAGGGCGACTGAAATGTCATATATACTTTTTGATCGGGGAATTGCTGAAGCAAAGATGACCTTACTTTCATAGCTAGGTCTCTGTCGGTGGTATTTAACAACATGAGCCTATAGCCATTAACAAGCTGAATTTTCAATGCGAGACTCTCGTTATATTCCGACATTTTTTTTCCAAACAAATCAACACGCTGGTCTTTATGAACAATATGGTTGGCCCCAAAAACAACGGTATCTGTTTTATTATCCTGAGCAAAGCCGGAAAGCAAAATCATTTGAAAAAAAATAAAAAATTTAATTTTATTCATTATGTTATTCTATCTTCTAAAGTTAAATCTATTAAGCATCTTTTCCATGGCACTGTTTGTACTTCTTTCCACTTCCGCATGGACAAGGATCATTTCTTCCAATCTTAGGTTCTACACGCACAGGTTCTTGCTTGACTGGTGAGGAAGGATCAAAATAATCATTTTGATTTGCGGCGTAATCTTGGCCGGCAGCGTCAATTTCTGCTTTATTGACATTCATTTTGCTCATGTCTGTTTTTCTTTCTCTTCCTTCCCTGAACTTTCCGGAATCAGCCTGTTCGGATGGTATACCCGCATGACTTAAAAAACTCACTATATCTTTGTTTACCTGATCATTCATTAATTTAAAAGCACTGAAAGCTTCAATTTTGTATATCACCAAAGGATCTTTTTGTTCGTAACCTGCAGTTTGAACGCTGTGGCGCAAATCATCCATAGCACGAAGATGTTCTTTCCAGGCATCATCAATCAATGCCAGTGTGATGTTTCTTTCCAATGCACTCATCAGTTCTTTGCCTTCTGTTTCAAAGTATTTATCCAGCTTCACTAATGCCTGAATTGATTTTTTTCCATCAGTAAAAGGAACAGCAACATTTTCTATGTGATTGCCCTGTTCTTTTCTGATGTTTTGAATTAATGGCATGGTTTGATCTACAACAGATTTCTTTTTGAAGGCATAATGCGCCATTGATTCCTGATACAATTTTTCTGTTAATGCATTTGCATCGTCTTTATCAATTTCATCAGCAGTAATTGCCGTTTCAATACCTAGATTCATAATAGTATTGAGCTTGAAATTTTCATGATTACCTGACTCTTTAGAAGTATGAATCAAATTGGCTGCAACATCATAAAATGCATTATCCAGATCAAGGGCAAGACGTTCTCCAAACAACGCATGATTTCTTTTACCATATACTACATTACGTTGTTTATTCATCACGTCATCATATTCGAGTAACCGTTTGCGTATACCGAAGTTATTTTCCTCCACTTTTTTCTGAGCACGTTCAATACTTTTAGTGATCATGCTGTGCTGTATCACCTCTCCCTCCTTATATCCCATTCTGTCCATCAAACCTGCAATTCTTTCGCTGCCGAACATTCGCATCAAATCGTCTTCAAGTGAAACGAAAAAATTTGAAGTTCCGGGATCTCCCTGGCGACCAGCACGTCCACGAAGCTGCCTGTCTACACGACGGCTTTCATGACGCTCTGTACCCAAAATGGCCAAACCTCCTGCTTCTTTCACTCCGGGCCCGAGTTTTATATCGGTACCACGTCCGGCCATATTCGTAGCAATAGTTACAGCACCAGCCAATCCGGCTTCGGCAACCACCTGTGCCTCTTTGGAGTGCTGTTTTGCATTCAAAACATTGTGAGGAATATTTTTTTGTTTCAACATTCTGCTCAGCAATTCACTGACTTCAACAGATGTTGTACCTACAAGCGTAGGACGACCCGATGCACGAAGCAATTCGATTTCTTCAATAACTGCTTTATATTTTTCGCGCTTGGTTTTAAATACTTTATCCTGTTCATCAATACGAACGGCCTTCACATTAGTTGGAATGGTTACCACATCGAGCTTGTAAATACTCCACAACTCAGCCGCTTCTGTTTCGGCAGTACCTGTCATACCCGCAAGCTTGTGGTACATTCTGAAATAATTCTGCAGGGTAACAGTAGCGTATGTTTGGGTAGAAGCTTCGATTTTTACATTTTCTTTTGCCTCCAAAGCCTGATGTAAACCATCTGAATATCTTCTGCCTTCCATGATACGGCCAGTTTGTTCATCAACTATTTTTACAGCACCATCAATTACTACATACTCTATGTCTTTTTCAAACAAGGTATAAGATTTCAGCAACTGCTGAATAATATGAATACGTTCTGCTTTAAGTGAATATTCGTTGAGTAAATTTTCTTTTTGAATCAACTTGTCTTCAGAGGAAGCATTGGATTTATCTATTGCCGACAATTTAGTAGAAATATCGGGCAATATGAAAAATTCGGGATCTTCTCCACTTTTGGTAATCAGTGTAATTCCCTGATCGGTAAGTTCCACCTGATTACTTTTTTCGTCGATGATAAAAAATAATTCAGCATCTACTTTTGGCATTTCTTTTTGCTGGTCAGCGAGATAATAGTTTTCGCTTTTCTGCAATTTCACTCTCATACCGGGCTCACTCAGAAATTTTATCAGTGCACTGTTTTTGGGTAACCCGCGATGGGCGCGCATCAAAGCAAGGCCGCCATCTTTAGGATCATCATTGCCTTCAGCAATTTTCTTTTTAGCTTCAATAAGAAACTGATTGGTCGCTTTTTTTTGTGCTTCAACTAATTTTTCAATTCTTGGCTTGAGATCAAAAAACTGCTGTGTATTATCGTTGTGACCAACGGGGCCGCTGATAATTAAAGGAGTTCTAGCATCATCAATCAACACGCTGTCCACCTCATCCACCATAGCAAAATGATGCTTGCGTTGTACCATTTCATCTGGGCGATGAACCATATTGTCTCTTAGATAATCAAAACCAAATTCATTATTGGTACCATACGTGATGTCGGCATTATATGCTTTTCTGCGGGCATCACTGTTTGGTTCATGCTTATCTATACAATCAACCCTTAATCCCAGCCATTCAAAAATAGGACCATTCCATTCACTATCTCTTTTGGCCAAATAATCATTTACGGTAACAATATGAACACCTTCTCCTGCCAATGCATTCAAATAAGCGGGCAAAGTACTTACGAGCGTCTTACCTTCCCCTGTAGCCATTTCGGATATTTTTCCGGAGTGTAAAACTGCACCACCAATAAGCTGCACATCATAATGAACCATGTTCCATTTTACAATATTACCAGCTGCATTCCATGAATTTTTATAAATAGATTTGTCGCCCTGAATAGTGATGTGATCTTTTTTAGCAGCCAATTCTCTGTCGAGATCAGTAGCGGTTGATTCTAATGTTTCATTTACTTTAAAACGATTTCCGGTTTCTTTTACAACAGCAAAAGCCTCAGGTAAAATTTCTAGAAGCGCTTCTTCGATTTTCAGGTCTCGCTCTTTTTTTAATTCGTCAATTTCTCTGTAAATCAAATCACGCCCATTGATATCTTCTGCGGGAAGTGTTTCTGCTGCCTCGTTTTTTTCTTTAATGCTGTTGTCTAACTGAGAAAGGTGAGCCTTAATTCTTGTTTTAAATTCAGAAGTTTTATTTCTGAGTTCATCGTTCGAAAGAGACTGATAAGCTGTAAAAAACTCATTAATTTTTGCAACATAAGGAACGATTTTCTTGACGTCCTTCTCACTTTTGCTTCCGCCGAATAGTTTTGATATAAATCCTAACATATTTTATACTTATGGATATACAATTTATTTTAAATTAATAATCTGTTTGTCAAATACAATGCTACCTTTTTTTTTGGCCAAATTGACAGGGCGCAAAGGTAAAGGAAGTTTACGCCGCTTCAATAAATTTATGTAAGATATCCTGTTAATTCGAAATGAAAATGGAGTCAAAACTTCTGGAAAAAGAAAAAAAATTGGGCATAAACAGAAAATGGCAATCAATCACGTAAAAAATCCCTTAAAATAATTGCTTTTGCCCTACATTTGCAACTTAAAATTTACAGAAAGCAGTCTGTTTGAAAAGCTTTAATAACTAATAGAATTCTATATGAGTGGTGCATTAAAAGAAGTAAGAAGCAGAATAAAAAGTGTTCAAAGTACACAGCAAATTACCAAAGCAATGAAAATGGTGAGTGCTGCCAAATTGCGTCGGGCACAGGATGCCATTACACAAATGCGCCCTTATGCCAGAAAATTACAGGATATGCTGAGCAATATTGTAACCAGCAGCGACGGAGAAGTGTCAATGGATTTGGCTACTGAAAGAAACGTGGAAAAAGTGCTGATTATTTTAGTTACCAGCGACAGAGGGCTTTGTGGCGGATATAACAGCAATCTGATTAAATTAGCCAAACAAACCATTGCTACTAAATATTCGGCTCAAATGGCCAAAGGCAATGTCCAGATTTTGCCAATTGGAAAAAAAGGCTATGAACATTTTACCAAAATTGGATATAATGTTGTTAATGCTTATTGGGATATATTTTCAGGATTAAGTTTTGAAAAAGTACAAACTGCCGCAAAATATGCAATGGATGCATTTGCTGCAAAAGAAATAGATGCTGTAGAAGTAATATACAGTGAGTTTAAAAATGCAGGTGCGCAAATTTTCATTGCAGAGCCATTCCTTCCTGTACAAAAAGTAGTTTCTTCCGGTGAAAATAAAAAAAGAGCAGACTTCATTTTTGAGCCTAATCAGCAAGTGTTAATCTCAGAATTAATGCCAAAGATTTTAAATACTCAATTGTTTAAAGCAGTGTTGGATGCAAACGCAAGTGAGCATGGCGCCAGAATGACAGCAATGGATAAAGCAAGCGATAACGCGAATGAACTTTTGAAGAGCCTCAAAATAAGTTATAACCGTGCACGTCAAGCCGCAATTACTACAGAGCTTACCGAAATTGTGAGTGGAGCTGCTGCTTTGCAAGGATAATATTTCGTTTGTGGTTTATGGTTTGTGATTAACAAGTAATCAAATTCAATCAATAACAACAAACTATAATCACCAAATACCAAACATTAGTAACATGGAAATATCTCAAATTATACCACATATTGAAGCGTTGATTTTCGCAAGTGATAAAGCATTAACTTCCGAAGACATCAATGAGCTCATAAATAATGCACTTGGATTTATTGAAGACAGAGCCAGTTTAGATCAGATAGAATCAGCCATTCAGGGCATTAAGGAAAAATACGAAACAGAATTTTATGCTTTTGAATTAAAGCAAAGCGGAGGTGGCTGGCAATTTCTTACCAAACCCGAATACCATAAAACCATTGCCTTACTTAATGGAGATAAGTTTCTGAAAAGATTATCAACAGCTTCTCTTGAAACCTTGTCAATTATCGCTTACAAACAGCCCATTACGAAAAGTGAGATAGAGTCGATAAGAGGTGTGAATTGTGATTACGCTGTTCAGAAATTACTAGAGAAAGATTTGATTATCATTTCAGGGCGCAACGAGGATGCTGTTGGCAAACCTTTGATTTATTCTACATCAAAATCATTCATGGATTATTTTGGAATCAACAGCCCAAGCGAATTACCTAAAATCAACGAAGTATTGATGGAAGAGCTTGTAAAAGCTACGGTAATGAATCCATCAGAACACAATGATGAGCCTGTTGAAACTTCAATGGAAACCAGTTCAGAACAAGAAATAAATCTGACAACCGAAGAAATTGTCATTACGGAGGAAGAAACTGAAGACCAAACTCATAAAGAAGTTTAATAATTAATAATCTAATTCTATTTTTACAAAGGCATATTAACATGCCTTTTTTTATTGCACCATTAAAATTATTTCATTGGAAAATCTTTCAGCTGATTTTTTAACACAAGTAGCAGAAGAATTTGATACACCTGTTTATGTGTATCATGCCGAAAAAATTGCGGAACAATACCTCAAGCTTAAATCTGCTTTCCGCAGCAGCAAGGCAAAGTTTTTTTATGCCTGCAAAGCGCTAACCAATATCAATATTCTAAAACATTTGCATTCACTTGGGTCTGGACTGGATTGTGTAAGCATTAATGAAGTTCATCTAGGTTTAATGGCCGGTTTCAATAAAGCAGATATTTTATTTACGCCAAATTGTGTAGACTTTAATGAAATTCTGGAAGCGAAGGAATTAGGTGTCAATATCAACATCGACAATATTTCAATATTGGAACAATTTGGTAATACTTTCGGTAACAGCTATCCGGTTTGCATCAGATTGAATCCGCATATCATGGCTGGCGGAAATTTCAAAATTTCGACAGGACATATCGACAGTAAGTTTGGCATTTCTATACATCAAATTCGACATATAGAACGAATCGTAAAAACCACCCATCTCAATATTGAAGGCATTCACATGCATACCGGAAGTGAGATTAAAGACATCAATGTTTTTTTAATGGGATTGGAAGTAATGTTTAGTATGGCCGGCCGTTTTGCTGATTTAAAATATATAGATCTTGGGAGCGGATTCAAGGTTTCTTATCAACATGGAGATAAAGAAACTGAAGTCAATTTGCTAGGCGAAAAAGTAGCAGAAGCTTTTCTGAAATTTGAAGAAGAGACCGGAAAAAAACTTGAAGTTTGGTTTGAACCCGGAAAGTATCTGGTAAGTGAGGCTGGATATTTCATTGTAAAAGCAAATGTTATCAAGCAAACACCTGCCACCGTTTTTGTTGGTGTCAACAGTGGTTTCAATCATTTGATCAGACCTATGATGTATGATGCTTTTCATCATATTGAGAACATTTCAAATCCTGCTGGCATTCCAAGGATTTATACCGTAGTTGGGAATATTTGCGAGACCGATACTTTTGCCTGGGACCGAACATTAAACGAGGTTCGTGAGGGAGATTTGCTGGTATTTTATAATGCGGGTGCCTATGGCTTCGAAATGGCTTCCAATTTCAATTCAAGGTTAAAACCAGCAGAGGTAATGGTTAAGAATAACAAAGCAATTTTAATCAGAAGAAGAGACAGCATGGAAGATTTACTGAGAAATCAGATTTTGTAAAAAAATTCAAACTGTTTTTTTATAGCCCTTACATTTATACCGGCGATTGGCTCATATTGTAAGTACAATACATTTTGTATCCTGATAACCTATCAATAAATATAAACCATAGACAATTCCCTACTCGGATGCTATCTTACTTTAACCTTACTTACTTGCTTTGGTTGATTTCTGCTAGGATTTGAAGTTTACTGAAACTCATCGTTACTTCGGCTCATTTTTGTAACTTGCATCCCATTGAAAATTCAGTTGTGGGAAAGTGACCGTTAAAGAACAATCACAATAATTATGGCAAAGAATTCAGTTAAACAGGATGCACTAGAATATCACGCAAAAGGAAGACCCGGAAAAATAGAAGTCATTCCATCCAAAGAGGCAAAGACCCAAAGAGATTTGTCACTGGCTTATTCTCCGGGTGTTGCGGAACCTTGTTTGGAAATTGCTGCAAATCCTGATGATGTATATAAGTATACCGCAAAAGGAAATCTGGTGGGTGTAATCAGCAACGGGACAGCCGTTTTAGGTTTAGGAAACATTGGACCTGCAGCAGGAAAACCTGTGATGGAAGGTAAGGGTGTACTTTTTAAAATCTTTGCCGATATAGATGTATTTGATATTGAAATTGACGAAACGGATCCGGTAAAATTTGTTCAGATTGTAAAAGCTCTTGAACCCACTTTTGGTGGAATTAATTTAGAAGACATAAAAGCTCCTGAGTGTTTCTATATAGAAAAAGCATTAAAAGCACAATGTAATATACCGGTTATGCATGATGATCAGCATGGAACGGCGATTATATCTGCTGCTGCTTTGCTGAATGCCCTAGAAATTCAAAAGAAGAAAATTGACAAGGTGAAATTTGTTGTTAATGGAGCGGGAGCTGCAGCAATGGCATGTATAGAATTGTATGAATCACTTGGCGCAAAGTCTTCCAATTTTATAGTTTTTGATAAAGAAGGGATTTTATACAATGGAAGAAAAGATATTTCTGAACACAAACAAAAATTCTGTGTTGATGCTAAGTACAAAAGCTATGATTTAGCAAAGGCCTTTAAAGATGCTGATGTATTTTTAGGATTAAGTGTTGGGAATGTGGTTACTCCTGAAATGGTAAAATCGATGGCCAAAAATCCTATTGTTTTTGCAATGGCTAATCCCGATCCTGAAATCACTTATGATATGGCTATGGATGTGAGGAAGGACTTGATTATGGCTACAGGAAGAAGCGACTTTCCAAATCAGGTTAATAATGTGCTGGGGTTCCCGTATATTTTCCGTGGAGCACTTGACGTGAGAGCCAGACAGATTAACGAGGCAATGAAACTAGCTGCAGTAAAGGCTTTGGCAGAGTTGGCCAAATCTCCTGTTCCGGATATTGTCAATCTTGCGTATAATGAAAAAACGATATCATTTGGCCCAACTTATATTATACCTAAGCCGTTTGATCCAAGATTATTATCAACTGTAGCTCCGGCAGTTGCCAAGGCAGCTATGGAAAGTGGTGTAGCCAGAATCAACATCACCAACTGGGATGCTTACTCGATAGAATTAAACAAAAGACTTGGTCTAGACAATCAACTAAGTCGTATTTTAAGCAATAAAGCCAGAAGCAATCCTAAGCGAATCGTTTTTGCTGATGCCGAAAATATAAAAATTCTGAAAGCTGCTCAACAGGTGCTTGATGAAGGAATAGGCTATCCAATATTGTTAGGTAACGAGAAAAAGATCAAGGAACTCGCATCAGCTAATTCTATAGATATTGATGACATGCCCATCATCAATCCCAAGGATGATGAACACGAAGAGATGAGAAAGAAATTTGGCGAATTATTTTTCGAGAAAAGACATCGTAAAGGCATTAATAGTTACGAGGCACTAAAAGCCATGAAAGACAGAAATCATTTTGGTTGTATGATGGTGGAAACAGGAGAAGCCGATTGTATGATCAGTGGACTGAGTAGAAATTACCCCGATACCATCAGACCTGCCATTCAAATTATTGGCACTGAAGATGGAGTAAAAAAAATCGCAGGTATGTATCTCCTGTTCACGAAAAGAGGTCCATTGTTTCTTGCTGATACCACTGTAAACTTTAACCCAACTGCAGAAGAACTGGCGGAAATCACTATGCTTGTTGCAAAAGAAGTCCGACATTTTAATATTGTTCCTAAAATTGCTATGCTTTCTTACTCTAATTTCGGAAGCAGTGATTCGCCGGAAGCCAATATCGTAAGAAAAGCAAGAGAAATAGTGAAGCAAAAAAATTCTTCCTTAATCTGTGATGGAGAAATTCAGGGCATTCTGGCTTTTAATAAAGAAATCCTGAAAGAGAATTATCCATTTACCGAATTGGTGAACGGAGAAGTCAATGTATTGATTTTTCCAAACTTAGCTGCGGGCAACATTGCTTATAATTTACTTCAGGAAATTGGTGGCGCAGATAGCATCGGCCCTATTCTGCTTGGTTTAAAAAAACCTGTTCACGTTTTACAATTAGGAAGTTCAATCAGATCTATATACAATATGGTGGTGATTGCTGTTGTAGATGCACAGTCAAAAAATAAAACAAACATTGAAGAGGCAGTGAAAAAAAGTAAATGGTGGAAGCGCAAACCAAAAGCTGTTTCTTAATTAGTAAATATTTCATTAGGATTTCAACATAACAAAATGAATTTTTTTTCGCACATAGGTAGATACTTAATGATGTTAAAGGGTATGTTTGGCCGGCCCGAAAACAGTAAACTTTACTGGAAAGAATTTATTCATCAATGTGCTGAAATAGGAATTGGAAGTCTGGGTATTGTTTGCATCATTTCGATTTTTATGGGCGCTGTAAGTGCAGTACAAGCTGCTTATCAAATTGTGAACCCACTTATTTCTAAAGTTATTATTGCACAGATTGTAAGAGATACCGTGATATTGGAATTTGCGCCAACATTGATTTGCATTGTTCTAGCAGGTGTAGTAGGAAGTAAAATCGCCAGTGAATTAGGCAATATGAGGGTGAGCGAACAAATTGATGCAATAGAAATCATGGGTATCAATTCAAAAAATTATCTAATCATGCCAAAAATCGGAGCCGCTATCTTGATGATTCCGATGCTAGTTATTATCGCCATGTTTCTGGGGATTTTGGGTGGAAGACTGACGGTTGCAGCTTCAGGTGTAATCCCCACTGATGTTTATGATAAAGGATTAATGGAATTTTTTAAGCCTTATAATGTATTCTTTGCGATGGTGAAAGCCTATACTTTTGCTTTTATCATCAGCTCTGTACCTGCTTATTTTGGTTATTATGTAAATGGGGGTTCTTTGGAAATCGGCAGAAGCAGTACAAAATCTGTTGTGGTAAGTTGTGTTTTAATTTTATTAGCCGATTATATTTTAGCTGCATTATTATTATAATTTCTCACAACAATTTTATTTTTACAACGGATACCTTGAAGCATCATGATTGAATTTAAAAATATCGTCAAAAGATTCGGAGACAAATTGGTTCTGGATAATGTTAGTCATAAAATGGAGGCCGGAAAAACGAACCTGATTATTGGAACCAGCGGCAGCGGAAAAACAGTTATGCAGAAGTGTCTTGTGGGTTTAATTGAACCAGATTCTGGAGATATTATTTATGACGGAGTAAGCTTCACTCATATGAGCGAGGAAGAAAGAAAATTGTTGAGACAACAAATAGGAATGCTTTTTCAGGGATCTGCACTTTTTGATAGCATGAACGTAGAAGACAATATAAAGTTTCCGCTAGACATGTTTACCAAAGACAAACAACAGGTTAAATTAAAAAGAGTAAATGAGGTTTTAGAAAGAGTTAACCTAGTTGGCAGTAATAAAAAATTCCCTTCAGAAATAAGCGGTGGGATGAAAAAAAGAGTGGGCATAGCCCGAGCTATAGTACTTAACCCAAAATTTCTTTTTTGCGATGAACCCAATTCCGGTCTTGATCCTCAAACTTCAATGTTAATTGACAAGTTGATTTCAGATATTACCAAAGAATTCAACATGACGACTATTGTAAATACCCACGATATGAATAGTGTTATGGAAATTGGCGACAATATTATTTATCTTAAAGACGGTAAGAAAGAATGGTCTGGAAACAGTAAGGAAATTATTTTTTCTGAGAATAAAAACCTGAATCAATTCATCTTTGCTTCAGAATTTTTACAAGACGCAAAAGAGATGAGGATGATAGAATCGAGAAAAGGTTAGTCAAAAAATATTCCGAAAAAATGAGAAATAAATCCAGTATGATCTCAACCTGTCAACCTTTGAATCAACTCCCTTATCTTTGCGAAAATTTATTCATTACCATAGCTTATAAGTAATATGTCAGTATTAGTCAACAAAAATTCAAAAGTTATCGTTCAGGGATTTACAGGTACAGAAGGCACATTCCATGCCACTCAAATGATTGAGTATGGTACCAATGTTGTTGGTGGCGTAACTCCCGGTAAAGGAGGATCTTCACATTTGGAAAGACCTGTTTTCAATACAGTTGATGATGCCGTAAAAAAGGCAGGTGCTAATGTGAGCATTATATTTGTACCCCCTGCATTTGCAGCTGATGCTATTATGGAAGCTGCTGAAGCGGGAATTGCACTTGTGGTATGTATTACTGAAGGAATTCCAGTGCAAGATATGGTGAAAGTAAAAAATTATTTGAAAGGAACGAATACCCGCTTAATCGGGCCCAATTGTCCGGGAGTAATTACTGCAGAAGAATGTAAAGTAGGAATTATGCCAGGCTTTATCTTCAAAAAAGGCCGTATTGGAATTGTTTCTAAATCAGGAACACTTACTTATGAAGCTGCTGATCAGGTGGCAAAAGCTGGCTTGGGTATTTCAACTGCCATCGGAATTGGCGGAGATCCTATCATCGGAACTACAACAAAAGAAGCCGTTGAACTATTAATGCATGACAATGAAACTGATGCTATCGTAATGATTGGTGAAATCGGCGGTGGTATGGAAGCTGAAGCTGCTCATTATATTAAGTCTACCGGCAATAAAAAACCTGTAGTAGGTTTCATTGCCGGCCAAACTGCACCTCCCGGGAGAAGAATGGGGCACGCAGGCGCTATTGTTGGTGGAGCTGATGACACAGCTGCAGCTAAAATGAAAATAATGGCTGAGTGTGGAATTCATGTTGTAGCTAGCCCTGCTGATATTGGTAAAACAATGGCTGAAGCTTTAAAAAAGTAAAAACTCAAAAATTAAAAATAAAAACTCTGTTCTCACAACAGAGTTTTTTTATGATTAAAAATTAAATAATTTAGTCTTCATTTAAATAACCCATGGCATTGAGTACCTAATGAAAATGATTATAAAGTCTATATAAAAATTATGAAATGAAAAATGAAGCCGTTTATAAAATTCCGCTCCAGTACAGAAAAATGGAAAACCTCCATATCGTTTTTTGGCTGTTTAAAGACATTGCCTGGTGCATGTTTTGGAAGCCTTTAGGTATTATGATGATTATACCTACAATGATCATTTCAATTGTTATTGCTTGGAGAACAAGGCATTTTATGAGTGAACTTTGTCATAACCTGGCTATTACCGTTTGGATTAGCGCCAACAGTTATTGGATGATCAGCGAATTTCTAGGCTTTGATACCAAACCACTATTCAACGACTATACTTATAAACATCTTGCTCTAATCCCCTTTACTATCGGAATATTATTACTGGCCTTCTATTATCTCATTTGGAAACCAAAACATAAAGATGAATTGGAAACAATGTAGTTGCACATTCTTTCTTCAAGGTTTTTGTTTAACTTATATTTGCATTCTTTAAATTTTTTTACTTTTTAATTTTTAATTAATAACATGTTCAGAACTCATACCTGCGGAGAATTAAGATTAACTGATGTAAATAAAGCCACTACCCTTTCTGGATGGGTTCAAACAATCAGAAAATTTGGTAGCATCACTTTTGTTGATTTAAGGGATCGCTATGGCATTACACAATTGCTTTTTTCTGAAACATTAAATGAAAAACTTGAGTTATCGCCACTTGGAAGAGAGTTTGTATTGCAGGTACATGGTACAGTTAGTGAAAGAAGTAATAAGAATAATCAAATCCCCACAGGTGAAATCGAAATCCTTGTAAATGATTTTATTATTTTAAATAAATCAATTACGCCTCCATTTACTATCCAGGATGATACCGATGGTGGTGATGATTTGAGAATGAAGTATCGTTTTTTAGATCTGAGAAGACAAGCGGTAAGAAAAAATCTCGAATTAAGATATGCTGTTGGCAGAAGTACCAGAAATTATTTACATGAACAACAGTTCATGGATATAGAAACGCCTTTTTTAATTAAATCAACACCGGAAGGCGCAAGAGATTTTGTAGTTCCAAGCAGAATGAATCCAGGTCAGTTTTACGCGTTGCCTCAATCGCCACAAACCTTTAAACAATTGCTAATGGTTAGCGGTTATGATCGCTATTATCAGATTGTAAAATGCTTCCGAGATGAAGATTTAAGAGCCGACAGACAACCTGAATTTACACAAATAGATTGTGAAATGACTTTTGTAGACCAGGAAGATATTCTGAATATGTTTGAAAATCTGATTAAAAGAATTTTCAAAGATGTAAAAAATATCGACTACAATGATATCGTAGAAAGAATGACCTGGGAAAATGCAATGTGGACTTACGGTAATGATAAGCCTGACATCAGGTTTGATATGAAATTATGTAATCTAAAATTTCCCGCACATACTTTTCCTGAAAAAAATAATATTTCTAATTTAATCAACGGAGTCGATTTCAAAGTCTTTGATGAAGCAGAAACCGTTATTGCTATTGCTGCGCCTGGTTGCAGCGAATATACCCGTAAACAAACCGACGAACTTGCCGAATGGGTTAAACGCCCTCAGATAGGAATGAAGGGACTGGTTTATATAAAATGTAATACAGACGGAACCTTTAAAAGCAGCGTAGACAAGTTTTATAATGAGGAGAAATTAAAAGCCATTGCTAATGCAGTAAATGCCAAAGCAGGTGATCTTATTTTCATTCTGGCTGGAGCTGAAGAAAGAACGAGAAAAGCGACCAGTGAATTGAGATTACATCTAGGACAACAATTAGGATTAAGAAAAATCGATGAATTTAAATTGCTTTGGGTACTTGACTTTCCATTGTTTGAATATGCTGAAGAAGACAATCGATGGGTAGCACGCCATCATCCTTTTACTTCTCCAAAGCCAAGTGATATCACAACAATGATAAACAATAATCCAGTTATTGAAAATGCTGCTGAATATTTAAAGCATCCTTATGCCAATATCAAGGCCAATGCTTACGATATGGTTTTGAATGGCAATGAAATTGGTGGCGGTAGTATTAGGATTTTTCAGAAGGAATTGCAACAAAAAATGTTTGCCGCTTTGGGAATGGATGAGCATGAACAGCAGCATAAATTTGGGTTTTTGTTAGGCGCATTTGAATATGGCGCTCCTCCTCATGGTGGCATTGCTTTCGGATTCGACAGACTTTGTTCGATTTTAGGTGGCTCCGAAAGCATAAGAGATTTCATAGCCTTCCCAAAAAACAATAGCGGAAGAGATGTAATGATTGACGCACCTTCCTCAATTGATGATAAGCAGTTTGACGAATTGCAAATCAAGCTAGATTTGAAGGCATAATACTTCTCTTTTTAATAAATCAATGCAAATACTAATCGTTTTATGACGTTTAGTATTTGCATTTTTTCTTTTGAAAACAAGCGTAATTCATCACTGTTATAAAAAAATATTTTTGCTTCTTTGCTAAAAAATCATGGCAAATACTTTTACTAAAGTTTACATCCAAATTGTTTTTGTTGTTAAAGGCAGAGAAAATTTAATCTCTAAAGATTGGCGCACCAAATTACACAAGTACATTTCAGGAATTATCACTGAAAAATCTCATAAGTCTATTATTGTAAATGGAGTTGGAGATCATGTGCATTGCTTTATTGGTCTTAACCCCAATATGTCAATATCTGATCTTGCAAGAGATATAAAAAACAATTCTTCGAAATTTATTAATGAGAATAATCTTGTGAAAGGGAAATTTCAATGGCAACATGGTTACGGCGCATTTTCATATTCAGAGTCAGCAGTAAAAAACGTTTACAACTATATACTCAATCAGGAGGAGCATCATAAAAAGAAGGATTTCAAGAAAGAATTTATTGATCTTCTAGAAAGATACGAGATTGAGTATAAACCAGAATATCTTTTTGATTTTTTAGATTGATGTTGTGTCAGTCCTATTGTAAGCTCCCCTTAAAATAGTACGTTTTAAAAGTAGACAAAAGTCTTAATTTTAAACACGTAAAAAAATGAAAAAGAGCCAATTTAGTCCCACACAAATTGCC